>NZ_JBMSDU010000017.1:0-130527 GCF_049445835.1 Ancylobacter sp. VNQ12
TCTCAGCCCATGTCACGACCAGATCACCCTGAGACCCGGTCTCCCGCCGCATCGCCATCTCACACGCCCCCGTCCGAATCGCGATGTTCAGACGGAATCAGGCGAATGCGACTTCGTCAACGGGCTGATAGACCCCGCCACCGGCCGCCTGTGGACCGTCGAGCACGGCGCACGCGGCGGCGACGAGCTGAACCACCCGCAGGCCGGCAGGAACTATGGCTGGCCGATCATCGCCTATGGCCGCGAATATGGCGGCGGGCGCATCGGCGAGGGCACGGCAAGGCCCGGCATGGAGCAGCCGGTCAGATACTGGGACCCGTCGGTCTCGCCCTCGGGCCTCGCCTTCTACACCGGCAGCCTGCTGCCGGGCTGGAAGGGCAGCCTGTTCACCGGCGCGCTGTCCGGGCAACGGCTGATCCGGCTGCGGCTCGACCCGGCCGGCGAGCGCGTCGTCGAGGAGGAGGTGCTGCTGACCGAGCTGCGCGAGCGCATCCGCGACGTGCGCCAGGGACCGGACGGCGCGCTGTGGCTGCTTACCGACAGCCCGGACGGGCGGTTGCTGCGCCTCGCCCCGGCGGATTGATTATATTGATTGCGGTTACGGATTGATTTCTTCGAGACCCCATACCTCTTCCAGATCTGGGCCTAATCGAATGTCTGAACGATCATAAAGTGGATCGTCATTCGATTTGTGTTTCGCAGCCAGCGCTAGGAAATCTGGCGAAACTGGCTCACCGATAAGCGCTAACGCGGTAGCTCGATACAAACCAGACTCATCATCCGGCACATCTTTTGATAAGAGAAATAAGTAGTGTGCAACTGCATACTCCAATGGGCGGCGAGGCTCTTTCTTCGATGGCATAAGGCTCTCCCGTTCGACGTTAGTTGATGCCAAAGCGTAGAACTGCACACACGATCTTTTAAATGAGCGAGCCTTCTCGCATCACCACTTCTGGAAGATGAACCAGGCGCCGAGCGCGATGAAGGCGAAGCCGACGAGGTGGTTCCACCCCAGCGGCTCCTTCAGCCAGAGCACCGAGAAGCCGGCGAAGACCAGGAGGGTGATGACCTCCTGCATGGTCTTCAGCTCCGCCGTCGAATAGACCGCCGAACCGAGCCGGTTGGCCGGCACGGCAAGGCAGTACTCGAACAGCGCGATCCCCCAGCTCACCAGGATGGCAATGAGCAGCGGCGTCGACTTGTGCTTGAGATGACCGTACCAGGCGAAGGTCATGAACACGTTCGAGGCGAACAGCATGAGGATCGGCGTCAGCGCCGGGGGGATGAAGCCGAACATCGGTTCTCCGTCGAGTGCGTGCGTGTGGATCCGCGTCCCGTCTCAGCCATAGCGCAGCTTGAGCGACAGGATGCCGAGGAGCAGGACGAGGGTCACGGCATTCGCCATAATGACCGGAATCGAACCGATCAGCACGCCATAGACCAGCCAGAGCGCCACGCCCGCCGCGAAGGCGAGATAGGCGACGAGCGAGAGGTCGCGGGTTTCGCGGCTTTGCAGGATCTTGAAGGCCTGCGGCAGCCAGCACAGCGTGGTGAGCACCGCAGCTACGCTGCCGATGAGCTCGGTGGAAAGCGACGAACCGACCATGGACTCCCGACCTCGCGCGCGAGCACGACGCCTCCCATGCGGCCCCTTCCCTGTCAATCGGCCAGCCGGGCGCCCTTGCTCACAGTTCGGCCCAGTGGCGCAACAGGTTGTGATAGACGTTCGCCAGCGACAGCACGGACGGGTCGTCGTCCGGCAGCTTCATCCGCGTGCCGACGATGGCCATATCGAGATCGTAGAGCATGGCACGCTTCTGGTCGTCCTTGATCATCGACTGCGACCAGAAGAACGAGCCCCAGCGGCTGCCACGGGTGATCTCGTTGACGCTGTGCAGGCTGGAGGCCGGATAGACCACGGCATGGCCCGCCGGCAGCTTCACCTCATGCGCGCCATAGGCGTCCTCGATCACCAGTTCGCCGCCGTCATACTCCTCCGGATCGGTGAGGAAGATCGTCGTCGACACATCCGCGCGCATGCGCTGGCCGGTCTGCGGAATGGTACGGATCGAGCCGTCGACATGGGCGCCGAACTTCATGCCGACATCGTAGCGGTTGAACATCGGCGGTAGCACGCGCAGCGGCTGGGCGGCGGCGTTGAAGATCGGGTTGCGGCCGAGCGCGCGCAGGATGAGGTCGCCGAGCTCGTGCGCCTCGCGCGAGTCCACCGGGATCTGCAAGTTGAGCTTGGCTTTCGCCGCCTGTGCGCCGGCGGTCACACGCCCGTCCACCCATTGCGAGGCTTCGAGCACGCGGCGGCAATGGGCGACCTCTTCCGGGGTCAGAATGTCTGGAATCTGAATGAGCATGTTCTTCAAACGGAAAAGAGGGGGAAAGCCGGTTGTGCCGGCCTTCCCCCCGAGATGAGACGGTCAAGGCTGGCGGGACACGCCCGTCAGAAGGTGGCGCCGACCGTGAGGGTGAAGGTACGGCCGGAAGCGGGAATGGCGCGGTTGCCCCAGCCGGCGGCGTAATTCAGCTCGTCGGTCAGGTTGTAGGCATTGAGCGCCATGCGGTAGTTGCCCTGCTTGTAGGAGACCAGGGCATCGAGGGAGAAGGTGTCGGGGATGATCGCGGTGTTGGCGGAGTTGGTGTAGTACTCGTCCGCATAGGTCACGCCCGCGCCGACCAGCAGTTCGCCCGGGATCTGGGTGAAGTTCTTGCTGAGATTGTAGGTCGTCCACAGCGTGAAGTTGTTGGGCGAGACGAAGGGAATCTCGTTGCCGACATAGGACGCCGTGGTCGAGGTCTGGATCTCGCTGTTGTAGTAGGCGTAGGAGGCCTGGATCGTCCACGCTTCGGTGATGTTGCCGGTCATGCCGAGCTCGACGCCGCGCACGCGCTGGTTCTCGCCGGTCTCGACCGAGTCGCCCGTCACCGGGTCGGTGTAGAAGGCGTTGCTCTTGTCGGTCTGGAACACTGCGCCGGTGAAGCCAAGCTTGCCGTTGAGGACGGAAATCTTGAAGCCGGCTTCATAGGTTTCGTTGTCCTCCGGCTCCAGGTCGTTCTGCACCGGGTTGACGACGGTGATGTCGTTGGTCGGGAAGGCCCCCTGCGGGGTGAACGACTTGGCCCATGACACGTAATAGGTCTGGAACTGCGTCGGCTCCCAGATGAGGCTGATCTTCGGGCTCCAGAAGTCGGTGCGGGAGTCGGTGTCGACCCAGGCGCCCTTGCCGCCGGTCACGGCCCAATAGCTGTAATCGGCGGAGTAATTGTCGTAACGGGCGCCGGCGAGCAGCGAGATCGCATCGGTGAACCACACGCGGTCGCTGACGAACAGGCCGACATCGGTCGCGCCCGAATTGCGCTGGCCGTTATTGCCGAACGGATTCGAGTAGAGATAGTAGCCGGTGGTGTTCTCGAAGATCGGGTCGTAGATCGTCGAGGTGCCCTTCGAACCGCTGACCGAAACCAGCGTGCGATCACTGGTGACCGTGTTCAGGTCGATGCCGGCGACGACCTCGTGGCGCAGCCAGCCAGTCTCGAACTTGGCAACGGCGGTGGCGACGTTCTGCGCGCTGTAGCTTTCCTGATAATAGCCCGGATTGCCGCCGCCGAAGGAGATGGCCGGGTTGCCGCCAGCGAAGAACTGGCCGGTGCAGCTCGCGGCATAGGCGGTGGCGGACGCCGTGCTGCTGCCGCAGCCCGGCACGGTGGTGGCGAAGTCGCGGGTGTAATAGCCGAAGCGGGTGTCATTGGTGACGGTCAGCCAATCGTTGACTTCGCGCTTGAAGTTGACCGTCAGCATGTTGACGTCGGTGACGTCCTGGTCGGTCACCTTGCCGTAGAAGGTCTCCCGCGGCACGCCGAACTCGGTCACCGGCTGGCCGAGCGCGCCGAAGCGCGCCACGTCGGCAAAGCCGGGCGTCACCACCGGCACGCCGTAGTCCGGCGTGCGATCGCCATGCTGGTACAGGTAGTTGACGTGCAGCGTCTGGTCGGTGCCGAGGCCGAAGCCGAGATCGGCCATGATGCCGTAGCGGTTCGCCTCGACATTGTCGCGGTCGGCAACATCCTGCTCGTTCACCATGCCGACGATGCGGATCGCCGAGGTGTCGTTGAACTGCTTGTTGACGTCGAACACGCCGCGATAGAGCGGGCCGGTGCCGAACTGACCCTCGACATCATATTTGTCGCCGAGATGCGCCGCCTTCAGCGTCGAGTTGATGGCGCCGCCGGTGGTGCCGAGGCCGAAGCCTTCCGAGGTCGAGCCCTTGAACACCTCGACGCTCTCATAGGCGAAGCTGTCGCGGGTATAGACACCGAAATCGCGCAGGCCGTTGATGAAGATGTCGCCCTTGGCCTGGAAGCCGCGAATGCGGAACTGGTCGCCATTCATGCCGCCGCCGCCCTCGCCGATGCCCGAGGTGACGCCCGGCACGTTGCGCAACGCCTGCTCCAGCGTCGTAACGCCCTGCTGCTGCATGGTCTGCTGGGTGATGACCTGGACCGTCTGCGGCGTGTCCTGAATGGTGCCGGGAAAGCGCGAAAGGCCCGTGGACGCTTCCAGCGTGTTGGCCGGAGAATTCTCGCCCTCGACGGTAACGGTGGGCAGTTCCTCGCCGGCGGCCGACGTCGTCGCGGCTTGCTGGGCGGCTGCGCCGAACATCGGAACCGCGCTCATGGTCGCCGCAACGCCGGCAGCAAGAGCAGCGCTTGGCGCAGTTGAACGAAGCGTCTTCAAGGTCTTCATGTCACCCCAACCCTGTACTTAGCGTGTTTCCGGTCTCATATATTTGATTCCAAGGGCTTTCAAACATTATGTTTTTTATCTGTTCCAACTTTGTCATACGAGAATGACTCGAAACTATAGTTTCTAATTATTACAAACTAAAACAAATGGCTCACGCTTGCAGAAATGCGAGCCGAGACCTTATGGAAACATTCGGAAAGATGGCGGCGGCGCGGCTCGTGCAGCCGTTGACACCGGCGACAACAGACAGCGATCGGCGACAGCGGGACATGCGCGGGGAATGGATTTCCTACTCGGCCCTCGAAAAAATGGGGCCGGATGTGTTGCGCGCGCGCATCAGTGAAAGTCCCGCTCAGGCGGCGCGCTGGGTCGAGGCGGGAGCGCTCAACGGGCTGATTCACGCCCAGATCGCCTGGGGGCGGATGCTGATCGAGGGCCATGGCGTGCCGCGCGACCCGCAGGCGGGCCTGCGCTGGTTCACCGTGGCGGCGACCGCCGGCAGCGCGGACGGCACCAACATGGTCGGGCGCTGCCATGAACTGGGCTGGGGCGTGCCGGTCGACCTGACGGAGGCGGCCCGGCACTACCGCGCATCCGCGCAGAAGGGCCACGCCTGGGCGCAGTTCAACCTCGCCACCCTGCTGCTCGACGGCAAGGGCGTGCCTGCCGACCGCGGCGAGGCTCTGCGCTGGTATGTGCGGGCGGCGCGCGGCGGCAACGCCAAGGCGATGACGATGATCGGCCGCTATTGCGAGCTTGGCTGGGAGCGGCCCCCGCGCCCGGCGGCGGCGCTGCGCTGGTATCGCCGCGGCGCCATGGGCGAGGATTATCGCGGCCAGTTCGACTATGCGCGGCTGCTGCTGGAGCGCACCGGCCGGCTGGAGGCCGCCCTGCCCTGGTTCGCGCGCGCCATCGAGAACGGCGTCCCCGCTTTCTGCCGCAACATCGGCGCGGGTCTGCGCGAGGCCGATCCGCCGGCCTTACGGCTTCTGGCGCGCCGCGCGCTGGAGCGCGCCGTGGCCACGGGCGAGGCGAGCGACCTCAGAGCCTACGCCACCGCTCTCGCCGAAGGACTGGGTGCCGAGCCCGATGCAGAAGCCGCCAGCGCCCTGTTTGCCCGCGCGCGGGAAATCGAGGCTGCCGTCCCCGAGGCCCCTGCCCCGCCGCGCCGGCCTCCCCTGCGGCAGCGCCTCGCCCGCCGGCTCCGCTATCTCGCGGCGACCGCCTTGCGCTGAGGCTCGGGACGGCCTTGTTCAGCTACGGCTGTTCAGCCAGAGCCGCACTTCGCGGACGATGTGGCGGAAATCCCAGAAGGCAAGCGCCAGCAGCACGCCGGGCACCAGCGCGAGCGCGAATGCCCAGCCTTGCGACCAGTCCACCGGGCCGCGCGCGAAATCATAGGCGGTGTAGGCGCCGAACAGCGTGATGATGGCGGCGATGCCGAAATAGGCGAGCCGGTCGAGCCGGGTCACGATCAGCGCGACCAGCAAGGCGATGACCACGCCGATCAGCGCCGCCCAGCCCCAGCCGAGCGAGAACAGCGTCGCGGTCCAGCGCCCGGCGCTGACCGAGACGAAGGCCAGCGCCGCCAGAACGAGGAAGCCCGCCCGCAGGCGCAATATGGATGTCGTGCTTGCCTGGCCCACTCTCGCCTCGCCCGCCGTGCCGTGTCGAAGCCAAATCAGTGCACGGATCCCGCCCGCTCCGCAATCCGCCGATTTCCTGCCATGCTCCGGGCGCAGACGGCGAAAGACTCGATATCCAACGCTGCGGAACGCGTGACACACTCCAGGCGTTCACCCGCCACACCTCCGGATCGCCATGCGCAACATCCTCGTCCTTCTCAACGCCCGTGCCGGGACCCTGCTCGACCGCGACGCCGAACAGGTCCGCGCGCTGGTCGCGCGGGAGCTCGGCGGCAGCGGCCGGCAGGTCGAGGTGCATCTGCTGAGCGGGCAGAACCTCGTCCGCGCCATCCGCCAGTCCGGGCGGGGACCGCACGACACCGTCATCGTCGGCGGCGGCGACGGCAGCGTGAACCTCGCCGTTCGCAGCCTCGATGGTTCCGGCAAGACGCTCGGCATCCTGCCGCTCGGCACGCTGAACCTGCTCGCCCACGACATCGGCATGCCGATGGAGCTGGAGGCGGCGCTCGCCGCGCTCGGAGACGCACACCCGCACGCGATCGACCTCGCCACCCTCAACGGCGAGCTGTTCCACACGATTTCCGGGCTCGGCTTCTTCAGCCAGATGGCGCGGGCGCGCGAGACGGCGCGGCGCTGGAAGCTGTGGCGCTTCCTCGCCGTGGCGATCGCCGCCGTGCTGGCGCTGCGGCGCAGCGGCCGCATGCATCTCGACCTCACCATAGACGGCAAACCGCACAGCTTCCACGCCTTCGCCGCGCTGGTCTCGGTCAACCGCTTCACCGGCCCCGGCTGGCGGCGGGCCCGGCTCGACGAGAACCTCATGGAAATCCACATCGCCGAGGAGCGCGGGGCGCTCTCCATGCTGAAGGCGGGCGCCGACATGGTGACGGACAACTGGCGCGGCAATCCGGGGATCGTCAGCCTCACCGGCCGCTCGATCACCCTGACGCGCCCCAACCGCGCCCGCTCCTGGGTCTCCACCGATGGCGAGCTCGACCGGCAGAGGCTGCCGCTCAACTATGCCATCGTGCCGAAGGCGCTCACCGTGCTGATGCCGCCGCGGCCCCCGGAATGAGCCGGTCGCCGCGGCGCGCCCGTCAGCGCGGCTCGATCTCGTAGGTGACGGTCACGTTGGCGCGGATCTCGCTCTCGCCAGCCTCCACCGGCACCGAATCGGCCTGCGCCTTCATCATCATCGGTGCCGCAGCGAAACGCGGCATGGGCGTCGCCCCCTCGCCGGTGATCGACAGCACGCGTACCAGGCGCACGCCGCCGGCCCCGGCGATGAGCTCGGCCTGGCGACGGGCATCCTTCACCGCCTCGACGCGCGCGGCCTCCTGCAGCTTTGCCGGCTCAGCAATGTCGAAGGCGATGCCGCCGATCTGGTTGGCGCCGGTCGTCACCACGCGGTCCAGGAGGTCCCCGAGCTTGGCGAGGTCGCGCACCCGGACGGTGACGGCATTGTGCACCTGATACCCGGTGATGCGCGGGGCCTCGCTGCCGTCCTTCTTGGGCGGGGCATATTGCGGCTGCACGCTGAAGCCGGAGGTGGCGATGTCGCGTGGCTCGATTCCGGCGGCCTTGATGGCCTCGACCATCGCGCCCACCGACGTCGTATTGGCGTCGAGCGCCTCGCGCGCGGTCTTGGCCTCGCTCACCACGCCGGTCGAGAAGCTCGCCATGTCGGGGGTCGCCCGCGCCACTCCCTCGCCGGTGACGGTCAGCGTCGGCCGGCGCGCGGGGGCGGGCATGTCCTGCGCGGCCAGCGGCGACAGGCTCGCCAGCAGCGCGGCGGCGCACAGGGAAACACGGATGAAAGTCATGTCTGGCAATCCTCGATACCGGCCGCCCGTCGGGTGACGAAGCGGCACGCGCGCAGACCACCCGCCGAAGGCGGCGGCAATACGGCAGCACCGCGCGAGAAGCGGGGACGGCCGCCCGGCCGCGGAGATACGCTACGCCCGGCCCGGAACGCCGGTACGACCGTGCCGAAGGAGCGGCGGTGGACGGACGCCGACGTGCTGTTGGCGCGGCGCCAGGCATTTGCTAGTTTCCGCCCGCGTCACGCGCACCCGGCACCGCCGGCCGGGCCTGTAGCTCAATGGTTAGAGCCGACCGCTCATAACGGTCTGGTTGTAGGTTCGAGTCCTACCGGGCCCACCAAGACCTCCGGAAAGCCCTGTGGAAGCGATCGACGTCAAGCGTGTGGGTACGCATGGTTGAAAGCCGGGACGACTGCCGCATCGACATCTGGCTCTGGCGGGCGCGCTTCGTGAAGACGCGCACTCTGGCGACCGAGCTCATCGAGAACGGGGTAGTGCGGCTCACCCGTAACGGGCAGCAGACCCGGCTCGACAAATCCAGCCGCTCGGTGCGGCCGGGCGATGTGCTGACCGTCGTGCTGCATGAGCGCGTCGTCGTGCTGCGCATCGAGGCGCTGGGCGACAGGCGGGGGCCTGCCGTCGAGGCGCGCGGGCTCTACAGCCTCATCGCGTGAGGCGCGCGCCCGCTCACAGCGTCACCCAGGCGGCGTTGCGGCGGGAGGACTGCACGCAGGCCTCGATGAAGCGCATGCCGGCAAGCCCGTCCGCCAGCGTCGGGTAGATGACGCCCTCGGGGAGCGCCTCGCCGGCCTGCCGGGCGCGGATAGCCCGCGCCGCCTCGGCATAGATGTTGGCGAAGCCTTCCAGATAGCCTTCCGGGTGGCCCGGCGGCGTGCGGGTGACGCGAGCTGCCGCCTCACCGACGCCCGCGCCGCCGCGCGTGAGCAGGCGCCTGGGCTGGCCGAAGGGGGTGAACCACAGCTGGTTGGGATTCTCCTGCGCCCATTCCAGCCCGCCCTTCTCGCCATAGACGCGCAGGCGCAGGCCGTTCTCATTGCCCGGCGCCACCTGGCTCGCCCACAGCATGCCGCGCGCCCCGCCGGCAAAGCGCAGCAGCACATGGGCGTTGTCGTCGAGCGGCCGGCCCGGCACGAAGGTGGAAAGCTCGGCGGCGAGCGCTTCCGGGGTGAGGCCGGAAACGAAGCAGGCGAGGTTGTAGGCATGGGTGCCGATGTCGCCGGTGGCGCCGCCCGCGCCGGAGCGCGCGGGGTCGGTGCGCCACTCCGCCTGCTTGGAGCCGTGCTTCTCGGCCGCCTCGGTCAGCCAGTCCTGCACATATTCCACCTGTACCAGACGGATGCGGCCGAGCTCGCCGGCCTCCACCATGGCGCGGGCTTGGCGCACCAGGGAGTAGCCGGTGTAGTTGTGGGTGAGGATGAACAGCGCATTTGAGCGTTCCGCAACGCGGGCGAGCTTCTTCGCCTCCGCAATGGTCGCGGTCAGCGGCTTGTCGCAGATGACATGGATGCCGCGCTTGAGGAATTCGATGGCGGGGCCCGCATGCATGTGGTTCGGCGTGACGATCGCCACCGCCTCGATACCGTCCCTGCGCCGCGCCTCGCTTTTCGCCATGGCGGTGTAGTCGTCATAGGCGCGGGGAAGGCCGAGTTCGGCCGCCGAGGCGCGGGCCTTCTCCGGCGTCGCGGACAATGCGCCGGCGACCAGCTGGAACTGCCCGTCGAGCCGCGCGGCGATGCGGTGCACCGCGCCGATGAAGGCGCCGGCGCCCCCGCCCACCATGCCGAGACGGATTGGCTCGCGGATCGGGGCGCTCATCGGTCCAGGCCCAGCAGGCGGCGATTGGCGGCATGGCCAGTGCCGGCGGCAGCGAAATCGTCGAACGCCTTCTCGGTGACGCGGATGATGTGGTGCTTCACGAAAGCTGCCCCCTCGCGCGCGCCGTCCTCGGGATGCTTGAGGCAGCACTCCCACTCGACCACCGCCCAGCCATCGAAATCCATCGCGGCCAGCTTGGAGAAGATGGCGCCGAAATCGACCTGCCCGTCACCGGGACTGCGAAAGCGCCCGGCGCGCTTCAGCCAGGGCTGGTAGCCGCCATAGACGCCCTTGCGGCCGGTCGGATTGAACTCGGCGTCCTTCACATGGAACATGCCGATGCGCTCGGCATAGATGTCGAGGTGATCGAGATAGTCGAGCTGTTGCAGCACGTAGTGCGAGGGGTCGTAGAGCATCTTCGCGCGCGGATGATGCCCGACCCGCGCCAGGAACATCTCGAACGTGTCGCCGTCATGCAGATCCTCGCCCGGATGGATCTCGAAGCAGATGTCGACGCCGCAGGCATCGGCATGGTCGAGCAGCGGCCGCCAGCGGCGCGCCAGTTCGTCGAAGGCTTCTTCCACCAGCCCGGCCGGGCGCTGCGGCCAGGGATAGACATAGGGCCAGGCCAGCGCGCCGGAGAAACTGACCATGGCGGTGAGGCCGAGATGGCGGGAGGCGGTCAGCGCCTTCTTCATCTGGTCGACCGCCCATGCCTGCCGGGCGGCAGGGCTGCCGTGCACCGCCGCCGGAGCGAAGGCGTCGAACATCGCGTCGTACGCCGGATGCACCGCTACCAGCTGGCCCTGCAAATGGGTGGAGAGCTCGGTGACGGCGACGCCGTTGGCGGCGCCCCGTCCGGCCCAGTCCTCGCACCAGCCGCGCGAGGCGGCGGCCTGGTCGAGATCGAGGATGCGCGGGTCGTTGGTCGGCACCTGCACGCCGGCATAACCGCACTCCGCCGCCCAGCGGGTGATCGGCTCCCAGCCATTGAAGGGCGCATCGGCACCGATGAACTGGGCCAGGAACAGGCCCGGCCCCTTGATGGTCCGCATGTCTTCCTCCCGGCCGGATCGTGCCGGCCATCCGTTGTTTTTCGCGGTCGGTTGCGCCCAGCGTAACGGCGGCGCGCAAGTGCCGGCAAGGGGCACACGCCAAATTCGCGTTTAGCGGATGGCATGCCCGCCGGCTTGGTCGCGAGCCTACGGTTTGGCACCTAATATATTGAATAATTTCTTCCAATTTCATCCGAACGTCGCTGCGCCGCAGCATGAAATTGCGCTTGCAATGTTGAGCGTTGTCAACATAACTAAACACAATACTAAACGCGACCGGGCAATGTTCGGGAACGCGAATGCCAATCGAGGGGGCATGAGACCCACCTCGTTCTCTGGGAGGAGAGCATGCAGAAGAAGTGGATATCCCTCTTCGGGACGGCGGCGGTCTGCGCCTCGCTGTCCATGCCGCAGGCCGCCAAGGCGGAACAGCTGACCCTGTGCTGGGCGGCGTGGGATCCGGCCAACGCCCTGGTGGAACTGTCGAAGGACTTCACCGCCAAGTCCGGCGTCGACATGAAGTTCGAATTCGTGCCGTGGACCGCCTATGCCGACCGCTTCCTCAACGAGCTGAATTCCCACGGCAAGCTGTGCGACCTGATCATCGGCGACAGCCAGTGGGTCGGTGGCTCGGCGGAGAACGGCCATTACGTGAAGCTGAACGACTTCTTCGCCAAGGAAGGCATCAAGATGGATGACTTCGTGCCGGCGACGGTGGTCGGCTATTCCGAATGGCCGAAGAACACGCCGAATTACTGGGCGCTGCCGGCGATGGGCGACGTGGTGGGCTGGACCTACCGCAAGGACTGGTTCGAGCGGCCCGAAATCCAGAAGGAATTCAAGGCCAAGTATGGCTGGGACCTCGCCGCGCCGAAGACCTATGACCAGCTCAAGCAGATCGCCGAGTTCTTCCAGAAGCGGCAGATCGACGGCAAGACGGTCTATGGCGCCTCGCTCTACACCGAGCGCGGCTCCGAAGGCATCACCATGGGCGTGACCAACGTCCTCTATGACTGGGGCTTCCAGTACGAAAACCCCAAGAAGCCCTACGACATGGAAGGCTTCGTCAATTCGCCCGAAGCGGTGAAGGGCCTTGAATTCTACAAGGCGCTCTATGATTGCTGCACCCCGCCCGGTTCGTCCAACGTCTACATGGTCGAATCCGCCGACGCTTTCAAATCCGGCCAGGTGGCGATGCAGATGAACTTCGCCTTCACCTGGCCCGGCCTGTACAAGGACGAGAAGGTCGGCGGCAACCGCATCGGCTTCTTCCCCAACCCGGCGGAGAAGTTCCACTTCGCCCAGCTCGGCGGCCAGGGCATCTCGGTGGTGTCCTATTCGGACAAGCGCGATGCCGCGCTCCAGTACATCAAGTGGTTCGCCCAGCCCGACGTGCAGGCCAAGTGGTGGAAGCTCGGCGGCTATTCCTGCCTGAAGGCGGTGGTCGACGCCCCCGACTTCAAGACCAGCCAGCCCTATGCGCCCGCCTTCCTCGAATCCATGGCCATCGTGAAGGACTTCTGGGCGGAGCCGAGCTACGCCGAGTTGCTGCAGGCCATGCAGAAGCGCGTCCACGACTATGTCATCGCCGGCAAGGGCACCGCGAAGGGCGCGCTCGACGGGCTGGTGAAAGACTGGACCGAAGTCTTCAAGGACGAAGGCAAGATCTGACGGCAGATGGCTGACGATCCTTCCTGAGGAGCCTCCGATCACCCCGCGACCGGCCGGTTCCAACCGGCCCCCTCCGATCGGGGCATGCCTCCACCTGCGACCCGGCCCGCCTGCCGGACCGGGTCGCCTTTTGCGGACGCCCGGCACTGTCGGGACACGACGTCGCTCAAACGCTGATCCCATCGGGTATGCCTGTGACAGCTTCCAACGACACCATTGCCCACAAGGCGGCCCAGCGCGCGGCGGATGCCGTGGTGCGGGCAACCCCGGAGCCGCTGGCGGTCCGGGTGCGCGGCCTGTCGGACCGCGCCATCGCCTGGCTTTTCATCGCCCCGACCATCGTCCTCCTGCTGGCGATCAACATCTTCCCGCTCATCTGGGCGATCTATCTGTCCTTCACCAATTACCGCGCCAACCGACCCAATGCGGTGGTGCAGAATGTGGGCCTGAGCAACTATTCCCGCGTGCTGGGCGATGCCGACACCTGGATCGCCATGCAGACCACGGCGCATTTCGTGTTCTGGACCATCGTGCTGCAAACGCTGATCGGTTTCGGCCTCGCCTATCTCATCGACCGCAAGTTCCGCGCCCACGCCTTCTGGACCACGCTCATCCTCATTCCGATGATGCTGTCACCGGCCGTGGTCGGCAATTTCTGGCGCTTCCTCTACGAGCCGCAGATCGGGCTGTTCGCCTATGCGGTGTCCTTCGTCTCGGGCATCCCGACCTCCGAGATCCAGATGCTCGGCAGCGTGACGCTGGCGCCCTGGGCCATCATCATCGTCGATACCTGGATGTGGACGCCCTATGTGATGCTGATCTGCCTAGCCGGGCTGCGCTCGATCCCCGACTACATCTACGAGGCGGCCGAGGTCGACCGCGCCTCCAACTGGCGCCAGTTCTGGTCGATCACCGTGCCGATGGCGCTGCCCTTCATCATGCTGGCGGTGCTGTTCCGCGGCATTGAGAACTTCAAGATGTTCGACATGGTGAACCTGCTCACCGGCGGCGGGCCCGGCTCGACCACCGAGGTCGCCTCCATCGCGCTCAAGCGCGAGGCCTTCGAGGCCTGGGCGACCGGGCGTTCCTCGGCCTTCGCCATCGTTCTGTTCGTCGCGGTGTTCGGCCTCGCCAACATCTATGTGAAGGCGCTCAACAAGGTGAAGCAGAGATGAGCCAGTCGTCTGCATCCTCCGCCAAAACCCCGCCCATGACCGCCGCCCATTCGGTCGTCGAGCCGAGCGCGACCTCCAAGCGCATCGCCGGGACCATCGTGATCGTCTACGCGCTGATCACGCTGGTGCCGCTGGTGTGGATCTTCCTCACCAGCATCAAGTCGCCGCCGGACTCGATCTCCTATCCCCCGAAGATCCTGTTCACCCCCTCGCTGGAGGGCTACTGCAACCTCTTCACCACCCGCACGCGGCAGACGCCGGAATACATCGCCGCCCTGCCCGAGCCGGACGGCGTGTGCGACGCCGTCACCCGCAAGCGCAACATGGTGATCGCCGGCGCATCCAACTTCATGCCGCGCTTCGCCAATTCGCTGATCATCGCCTTCGGCTCGACATTCCTCGCCGTCTCGCTCGGCACGCTGGCGGCCTATGGCTTCTCGCGCTTCAAGGTGCCGCTGGCCGACGACCTGCTGTTCTTCATCCTGTCGACCCGGATGATGCCGCCCATCGCCGTCGCCATCCCGATCTACCTCATGTACCGCCAGCTCGGCCTGTCCGACACGGCGATCGGCATGATGCTGCTCTACACCGCGGTGAACGTCTCGCTTGCGGTGTGGCTGCTCAAGGGCTTCATCGACGAGATCCCGCGCGAATATGAGGAAGCCGCGATGATCGACGGCTACACGCGGCTACAGGCCTTCCGCAAGGTGGTGCTGCCGCAGGCGACCACAGGCATCGCCGCAACCGCGATCTTCTGCCTGATCTTCGCCTGGAACGAATACGCCTTTGCCTCGCTGCTGACCTCCGGCACGGCGCAGACTGCCCCGCCCTTCATCCCCACCATTATCGGCGAGGGCGGGCAGGACTGGCCGGCGGTGGCCGCCGGCACCACCATCTTCCTGGTGCCGATCCTGGTCTTCACCATCCTGCTGCGCAAACAGCTGCTGCGCGGGATCACCTTCGGGGCGGTGCGCAAATGAGCGATCAGAGCGTTGCACCAACCCGGCGCCGCCGTCCGTTCCTGCTGCGCCGCGGGCCGATGGAGAACATCGCCACCACGGTGATCGGCCTCGGCTTCCTCATGCTGTTCCAGCCCTTCGTGCTGGAGCTCTACACCTATTCCTTCGTCACCCTCCTCGCCGGCACGCTCATGTTCATGATCGTGTCGAAGTTCCCGGAGTGAACCATGGCCGAGATCAGGGTCGAGAACCTGCGCAAGGCGTTCGGTGACTTCGTCGCCGTGCAGGATTCCAGCTTCACCGTGGAGGATGGCGAGTTCCTCGCGCTGCTCGGCCCCTCGGGCTGCGGCAAGACCACCACGCTGCGCATGATCGCCGGGCTTGAGCTGCCGACCGGCGGCACCATCCGCCTCGCCGGCGAGGATGTCACCTACAATCGGGCGAGCGCGCGCGACATCGCCTTCGTGTTCCAGCTCTTCGCGCTCTACCCGCACATGAATGTGCGCAAGAACATCGGCTTCCCGCTGCTCAGCCAGGGCGTGCCGAAGGCGGAGATCAAGCGCCGGGTGGAGGAGACGGCGAAGCTCCTGCAAATCGACCACATCCTCGACAAGTCGGTCTCCGGCCTCGCCGGTGGCGACCGCCAGCGCGTGGCGCTCGGGCGCGCCATCGTGCGCCGGCCGAAATGCTTCCTGATGGACGAGCCGCTCGGCACGCTCGACGCTGAGTTCCGCGACGTGATGGTGCGGGAGCTGCGCGAATTGCACAACCGCATCCACGCTACCACGGTCTACGTCACTCACGACCAGATCGAGGCGATGGCGATGGCCGACAAGATCGCGGTGATGAACCACGGCGTCATCGAGCAGTTCGGCACGCCGCGCGAGATCTACAACCGCCCCGCCTCGATGTATGTCGCTGATTTCATCGGCTCACCGCCGATGAACTTCATCCGCTTCACCGCCGGCCTGCCCAAGGGCGCGAAAGCCGCGCGCATCGGCGAGGCGGAAATCGCCATGCCGGAGATCCGCAGCGAGGTCGCCCCCGGCGAGCTGGCGCTCGGCGTGCGCCCCGAGCATGTCCGCTTCTCCGACGCCTCGCCTTTGCGCGGGGCGATCTATGGCAGCGAATATCTCGGCACCAACCAGATCGTCACGGTGGAGACCGCGAACGGCCTGGTGCGCGCCCGTCTGCCGGCCGACCGCGCCTATCATGTCGGCGACCGCGTCGGCCTCACCTTCGCCAGCGAGCGGCTGTCGCTGTTCGAATGCGGCAGCGGCCGCGCCGTTCCCTCCGCCCTGAACGACGGCGCCTTGCTCCGGGAGACCCATCATGGCTGACGTCACCCTCAAGGGCATCTCGAAGAGCTTCGGCGACAAGCGCGCCATCGACGGCCTCGACCTCCACATAAGCGATGGCGAGTTCGTCGTGCTGCTCGGCCCCACGGGGGCGGGCAAGACCACCACGCTGCGCCTCATCGCCGGGCTGGAGAGGCCCGATGCCGGCACCGTCGCCATTGGCGGACGGATGATGAACGGCCAGGCCCCGGCCAGCCGGGATGTCGCCTTCGTGTTCCAGCAATATTCGCTCTACCCGCATCTCACCGTCTACGAGAACCTCGCCTTCCCCTTGCGCTCGCCGGCCCGCCGCATGGACCCGGCCAGCCTCGACGCTCGCGTGCGGCACGTCGCGAAGATGGTGCGCATCGACCACAAGCTGGAGAACCGCTCCACCCGGCTTTCCGGCGGCGAGATGCAGCGCGTCGCCATCGGCCGCGCTCTGGTGCGCCGGCCTGCCATCTATCTCATGGATGAGCCGCTCTCCTCGCTCGACGCCAAGCTGCGCGGCGAATTGCGCCTTGAACTCAAGCGCATCCAGAAGGAAATGGGCTCGACGCTGCTCTACGTCACCCATGACCAGATCGAGGCGATGACCATGGCCGACCGCATCGGCATCCTCAGTGAGGGCAAGCTGATACAGATCGGCACGCCGCGCGAGATCTACACCGACCCCGCCAATCTCCACGTCGCCGCCCGCCTCGGCCAGCCGCACATCAACCTCTTGCCGGCCGACCTGCTGCCCGGCCCCACCCCGCCGGCCGGCACCCGCACTATCGGCGCGCGCACCGAGCATCTGGAGATCGCCCGCACCGCCCACGGCAACGCCCAGGTCGACTGGGTCGAGCATCTCGGCGACCAGAACCACCTGCACATCAGGGTCGGCGGCCACAAGCTCACCACGCTGGCCGACCCCGACCTGCCGGTCGAAGCGGGCGACAGCATCCGCCTGTCGCTCAGGCGCCCGCTCTATTTCGGACAGAACGGGCAACGCCTCGCGTGACATGACAGCCGCGCCGGGACGCGCGGCTGGATTTCGCAACGTGCCGACAGGAAGTGGAAGGCAGCGATGAAACATTTCTTCAACCGCCGCGAAAGCATCGTCACCGAGGCGCTGGACGGTCTGCTGCGCACCTCGCCGCCGGGCAAGCTGGCCCGGCTCGACACCTATCCCGACATCAAGGTCGTGCTGCGCGCCGACTGGGACAAGTCGAAGGTCGCCGTCATCTCCGGCGGCGGCGCGGGGCACGAGCCCTCCCATGCCGGCTTCGTCGGGCGCGGCCTGCTC
The DNA here is from genome assembly GCF_049445835.1 of Ancylobacter sp. VNQ12. Taxonomy (NCBI): domain Bacteria; kingdom Pseudomonadati; phylum Pseudomonadota; class Alphaproteobacteria; order Hyphomicrobiales; family Xanthobacteraceae; genus Ancylobacter; species Ancylobacter sp. VNQ12. The sequence goes on from NZ_JBMSDU010000017.1 coordinate 17,547, forward strand.
ACCGCCGCGGTATCGGGCGAGATCTTCGCCTCGCCGAGCGTCGAGGCCGTGCTCACCGCCATCCGCGCGGTCACCGGCGCGCCGGGTTGCCTGCTCATCGTCAAGAACTACACCGGCGACCGGCTGAATTTCGGCCTCGCCGCCGAGCGTGCCCGCGCCGAGGGCTATGATGTCGAGATGATCATCGTCGCCGACGACATCGCCCTGCCGGAGATCGACCAGCCGCGCGGCGTCGCCGGCACTCTGTTCGTGCACAAGATCGCCGGCCATCACGCCGAGGCGGGCGCCGACCTCGCCACCGTCGCCACCGCCGCCCGCGCCGCTAGCGCCGACATCGCCTCGCTCGGCGTTGCGCTATCCTCCGTGTCGATCCCCGGCCAGCCGCATGAAGACAGGCTTGGCGCCGATGAAGGCGAGCTCGGCCTCGGTATCCATGGCGAACCCGGCGTCGAGCGCATCGCGCTTCAGCCGGCGGAGGCCATTGTCGGCCTGATGGCCGAGCGCCTCGGCGAAAAGCTGGCCCCCGCCGCCTTCTATGCCCTCCTCATCAACAATCTCGGCGCGGTGCCGCCGCTGCAGATGGGCCTGATCGCCGACACGGTGCTGCGCTCGCGGCTCGGTACGCAGGTCAAGCTGGTCATCGGCCCGGCGGCGCTGATGACCGCGCTCAACATGAACGGCTTCTCGCTCTCGCTGCTGCGGCTCGACGCGGCACGCGAGGTCGCGCTCGCTTCGCCCGTCGAGCCGCTGGCTTGGCGGCCGGTGGTCGAAACCGCCCCGCTCCGCGTGCTGCCGGCTCCGGCGACGGCGCGCGACACCGCACCACCGGCCAGCGCCGACAAGGCGACCGAGGCGCTGATCCTCGCCGCCTGCGCCACGCTCGCCGGGCTGGAGGAGGAGCTGAACCGGCTCGATGCGCGGGCCGGCGACGGCGATACCGGCTCCACCGTCGCCACCGGCGCCCGCGCGGTGGAGACGCGGCTCGCGGCACTGCCGCTGGCCGACACCGCCGCCACGCTGCACGCCATCGGCGACACGCTCAGTCAGGCCATGGGCGGGTCGAGCGGTGTGCTGATGTCGATCTTCTTCACCGCGAGCGGCAAGGCGATGCGCGAGAGCGGGGATGTCGCCGCCGCCTTGCTTGCCGGGCTCGACCGCATGACCTTCTATGGCGGTGCAACATTGGGAGCACGCACGCTGGTGGATTCGCTCGATCCCGCGCTGAAGGCGCTGTCGCAGGGCGGCATCGCTGCTGCCGCGGCCGCCGCGCAGGAGGGTGCGGAAGCCACCAAGGCGATGACGCGGGCACGCGCCGGCCGGGCCACCTATGTCGGGGCACGCGACCTCGAAGGCTCGGCCGATCCCGGCGCCGTCGCAGTGGCGCGGGTGTTCGAGGCGATGGCCCGGCTGGCCTAGGGGGAGCACGACGGATGCATCTCGATGCGGGGCACATTTCCCAGCTGATCGCGCTCTGCCGCGCCGAGATCAACCGCAATTGCGACCGCCTGTCGGTGCTCGACAGCGCCATCGGCGACGGCGACCACGGCGCCAATATGCGCCGGGGACTGGAGGCGGTGTTCGCCGAGCGCGAGGCCATCGCCGCCCTGCCGCTGCCGGCGGCGCTGGAGCGGATCGGCCTCGTGCTGGTGATGAATATCGGCGGCGCGGCGGGCCCGCTCTATGGCACGCTGCTGATGGAGCTCGGGCGCGGCCTCGCCCCCGATGCTGATGCCGCCGGCTTCGCGGCGACGCTGGAAGCGGCCATCGCCGCCGTCGCCCGTCGCGGGCGTTCGGGTCCCGGCGACAAGACCCTGCTCGACGTGCTCTACCCCGTTCAGGCCGCAATGCGGAAGCGTTCGGCGCCGGAGGCCATCGCCGCCTGTGCCCGCTCCGCCGCCCGCTCGACCGGGCCGATGCAGGCGCGCCGGGGACGCGCGGCCTTTCTCGGGGCCCGCTCCATCGGCCATGAAGATCCCGGCGCGTCGAGCTGCGCGCTGCTGGCCGCCGCCATCTGCGGCTATTTCGCGGAGCATCGCGTGTCATGAGTGCGGGTGTCGCCGGAGAACGCACGGCCAATGTCGGCATCGTCATCGTGTCGCATTCCCCGCTGGTGGCGCGGGGCGCGGCCGACATGGTGCGCCAGATGGTCGGCGACTGCGTGCCGCTCGCCTGGACCGGTGGCAATGCCGAGGGCGGGCTCGGCACTCACGTCGCGGGCATTCAGGCCGCCATCGAGGCCGCCTGGTCGGACGCGGGCGTCGCCATCTTCGTCGATCTCGGCGGCGCCGAGACCAATAGCGAGATGGCGGCCGAGCTGCTGGGCACCGCGCGCGCGGCACGGATCGTCGTGTGCAACGCGCCGCTGGTGGAAGGCGCCGTGGTGGCGGCGGCGGAAGCCTCCTGCGGCTCCAGCCTCGCCAAGGTGGTGGCGACGGCCGAGGAACTGTCACCCTGATGAGCGAGCTCAATTCCCTGCTCCCGCGCGAGCGCTCCGGCAAGAGCTGGCAGACCGAGGTCGAGGTCACCCACGGCACCGGCCTGCATGCGCGCCCCTCCGTCACCTTCACCCGCCTCGCCAAGAGCTTCCCCTGCTCCATCGAGGTCGCGGTCGATGGAGCCGGCGAGTGGCTGAACGGCAAGAGCATCGTGAAGATCATGGGCGCCCGCATCCGCCGGGGCACGCGCCTGCGCATCCGGGCGGAAGGCGCCCGCGCCGAGGAGGCGGTCGTCGCGCTCAGCGAGCTGGTGCGGCGCAATTTCGACGACGACCGCAAGCATGGCCGGGCCGATGGCCGGCCCGTTTAGCGCGCGCCCGCGCGATCGTCGCGGCACGCCCGCCTCGCCGGGCCGCGCGCTGGGGCCGGCCTTCCGCGCGCGCGATCGTGCCGCCGCCGTGGTCGATCCGGCCACCGGCGACGCGGCAGCCTGCCTGAGGGCGGCGGTCGCGCTGGCCGCCGCCGAATTGCGCGCCCTGTCCGCCGGCGCGGATCCGCAGAGCGCCGGCGTGCTGGATTTCCAGATCGAGATGCTGCTGGACGAGGAAATCCTCGTGCCCGCATTGGAGCGCATCAGCAAGGGGGACGGCGCGGCGCTCGCCTGGGCCGGCGCCATGGGCGCCTATATCGACGCCTTCACTGCCAGCGGCCCCGGTGACGATGCCTTCGCGGCACGGGTGGCGGACCTGTCGGATTTGCAGCACCGCGTGCTTGACGCGCTGGCCGGCCGCGCGCGCGCCGACTTTCCCGAAGGCGCGGTCTATGTCGGCGACGACATGGCGCCGAGCCTGTTCCTCGCGCATGACTGGTCGCAGGGCGGCGCCATCGCCTTGTCGGCCGGCAGCGCCATCGGCCATGTCGCCCTGCTGGCCCGCGCGTACGGCGTGCCGATGGTGATCGGCCTCGGGGCCGTCGAGGCGCGCGCGGGGCAGCTCGTCCTGGTCGACGGCGATGCGGGCCTCGTTCGGCTCGACCCCGCCGACGCTCTGGCCATGCCGCCGCCGACGCCCCCGCTCATCTCCATGACCATGCCCCCTGCCGCGTGGGGCGAGGGCAGGACCGGCGACGCGGCCCCGGCGCGACTGTGCGTGAACATCAACACCTTATCAGACCTTGACAATCTCGATCCGGCGAGCGTGGACGGGGTCGGTCTGGTGCGCACCGAATTCCTGTTCGCCTCCGCTGCCGAGGTGTTGTTCGAGGAACGCCATTTCGCCTGCTACCGGCAGATCGTCCATCGCCTGGCGGGACGGCCGGTCACATTGCGCATGCTGGATTTCGGCGGCGACAAGACGCTGCCGGGCATTGCCGAGGGCGGGCCGGCCTCGCTGCTCGGCGAGCGCGGCATCCGCCTCCTGCTGGCGCACCCCGAACTGGCCCGCATCCAGGCGCGGGCTTTGATGCGGGCCGCCGCGCTGGGGCCCGTCAGCGTGCTGCTGCCGATGGTCACGGTTCCCGCCGAACTCGGCGCGATGAACAGTCTGTTCGAGGAAGAAGCGGCGCGCCTCGCCCGCCTCGGGATACCCGCACGCCTGCCGCCGATCGGCATCATGGTGGAGGTGCCGGCCGCGGCGCTGACGCTCGATCAGTTCGGCGCAGCGGCGTTCTTTTCGGTGGGGACCAACGACCTGATGCAGTATCTGTCGGCGGCGGCGCGCGACAACCCCGCCACGGCCCCTCTCAACGCCCAATCGGAGCCCGCCTTGTTCCGTCTGCTGGACCAAGTCTGCGCCGCCGCCCGCGCGCTCGGCACGCCCCTGTCGGTCTGCGGCGACCTCGCCAGCACCCCGCAGGGCCTCGCCCGACTGCTGGCCGCCGGCTTTCGCGACTTCTCGGTGGCCCCCCGACACCTCGCCGCCGTTCGCGCGCAGCTGCATTCCGGCGCCCTCCCGCCCGCACGGACGGAAGGCTGAGCGATGGCGCGCGAACCCGGCGACGAGGCGGTGATCGCCTACAAGACCATCCTTGCCAGCATTCTCGACAACCGCCCCTCCGGCACGCGCCAGCGGCTGGCGACGGCGCTCGGCAAGCACCGCAGCTTCGTCACCCAGGTGACGAGCCCGACCTATGAGACGCCGCTGCCCGCCCGACATCTGCCGACCATCTTCCGGGTCTGCCATTTCAGCCCGGCCGAGCAGGAGCGCTTCCTCGTCGCCTATCAGGCCGCGCATCCCGGAAGGTTGCCGGATGTGGGCGGGGGCGAGAAACTGCGTCCGCTGACGCTGATGGCGCCGGATTTCTGCGACGAGAAGAAAAACCGCCAGTTCGACGACGCCATCGCCGAGCTGGTGCAGAAGATGGCCACGCTGGTGAACGGGGGGGAGTGACGTGAACATGCCGGGCCTCGTGCCGCGCCGCACCGCCGACCTGTCCGCGCGGAGCGCCGGCGGATGAAGAAGATCATGAACGCGCCCGACAGCTTCGTGGCCGAAAGCCTCGAGGGATTCGTGCGCGCGCATGAGGCGACGGTGATGTTCGGCGGCGGGCGCAAATTCATCCGCCGGCGCGATCTTGTGCCGGGCAAGGTCGCGATCATCTCCGGCGGCGGCGCCGGCCATGAGCCGCTGCATTCCGGCTTCATCGGGCGCGGCATGCTGGATGCCGCCTGCACGGGCCATGTCTTCTCCTCGCCCACCCCCGACCAGATCGTCGCGGCGATGGACGAGACCGACACCGGCGCCGGCTGCCTGCTGGTGGTGAAGAATTACGACGGCGACGTGATGAATTTCGAGATGGCGGCGGAGATGGCGGCCGCGCGCCATGCCGTCGAGACCGTGATCGTCGAGGACGACGCCGCCACCGGCCCATCGGTGCGCGGCCGCGGCAGACGGGGCGTCGCCGGGACCGTCGTGTTCGAGAAGCTCATCGGCGCCGCCGCCGAGCGCGGCGCGGACCTCGCCGCGCTGAAGGCGCTCGGGGACGACCTGAATGGCCGCGTCCGCTCCATGGGGGTGGCGTTGCGCGGCGTGACGGTGCCGAATAACACGCGCGAAACCTTCTCGCTCGGCCCGGACGAGATGGAGATCGGCGTCGGCATCCATGGCGAGCCAGGGCTGCACCGGACACCGCTGGCGGGCGCCGACGAGATCGTCCGCCTGCTCGGCGAGCGCATTCTCGCCGAGCTTCCCGCCACCGTGGAAGACGTCACACGGCAATGGCCGCTGCTGCTGGTGAACGGCTTCGGCGGCACCCCCCCGATCGAACTCTACCTGGCGCAGGGCATCGCGCACCGCTTCTTCGAGCAGCACGGCATCGTGCCGGCGCGTGCGCTGACCGGGACCTTCGTCACCTCGCTCGACATGGCGGGGCTGTCGCTGACGCTCGCCCTGCTCAACACCGACCAATTCGAGCTGTGGTGCGCGCCCGTGGCCACGCCCTGCCTCAGCTGGTGAGCCGGCCGACGCGCTGAATTTGCCGACGCGCGACGCACGGCCCTCATTCGCCGAAAGTCGGAACGAGCCGTGCGCCTGGAACAGCGGCGGGCAGCGTCCGACGTGCGAATAGGTTAAAATGCGTATCTGCCGGAAGCCGGACCCGGCGGGATGTTTACATTCCTCCAATGCCAGGGAACACGCGCCGCGACGGCGGCGGCGCGGGAGCGAACATCGGAAGGATCTCATGGCCAAGCCTGCACCGACGACAGGAGCCGTTATCGGCTCGCTCATTCTCATCGGCGGCGTTCTCGCGGTCGGTGCCGGGGCTTTCGCCTATACCGGCGGCTTCCTGACGCCCGACCGCCTGACGCCGACCAAGCTCGTCGCCGCCCTCGCCCCACCCGGCGGACCCGCGCTCGGCCACCGCCGCAACCATGCCAAGGGCATCTGCTTCACTGGCGTTTTCGACTCCAACGGAAAGGGCGCGGCGATTTCCACCGCGCCGATGCTGGCGAGCGGGCAGTTCCCGGCAATGGGACGGTTCAACCTCGGCACGCCCGACCCCAATGCGCCGGATGCTACCGTGCGCGTGCGCGGGCTGGGCCTCGAGATCACCGCTGGCCCCTCGGTATGGCGCGCGGCGATGATCGACCCGCCCTTCTTCCCAGTGTCGACGCCGCAGGCCTTTTACGGTCTGCTGGAGGCTTCGCACAGCAAGGCGCCGGACGCGATGAAGGACTTCATCGCCGCCAATCCGGAATTCGGCACCTTCGCCGGCTGGGCCGGCAGCGCCCCCTGGACCTCGAGCTATGCCGAGGACCCGTTCCACAGCCTCAACGCCTTCATCTTCGTCGATGCCGCAGGCAAGCAGCAGCCGGTGCGCTGGTCCTACCTGCCCGAAGCGCCCGTCGTGCCGACCACGCAGGCGGACCTCGAAAAGCTCGGACCCAACCATCTCGAACAGGAGATCACCGCGCGCGTCGCCAGCGCACCGCAGCGCTGGACGCTGGTACTCACCCTCGCCGATCCGGGCGACCCGACGAATGACCCGAGCAAGGCCTGGCCGGAGGGGCGGCGCACCATCGAGGCCGGCACGCTCATTGTGCAGAAGATCGAGCCCGAGCGCGACGGCCCCTGCCGCGACATCAATTTCGACCCGACCATCCTGCCGGAAGGCATCCGCGTCTCGGACGATCCGTTCCCCGCCGCGCGGTCGGCCGCCTATGCGCGCTCGTACAATCTGCGCACGGCCGAATGGAAGGACTACCCCTACCAGGCCCCCGCCGCCCCCGCCGCGACGACCAGCACCAATCCGTGAGGCCCGCCATGAGCGCAGACATCAAGCACTTCACGGTCCTCCAGCGCACGCTGCACTGGGTCATGGCCGTCTGTATCCTCGCCATGCTGTTCATCGGCGTCGGCATGATCTCCACGGTCATGCCGAAATACGTGCCGCTGCTGGCGACGCACAAGACGCTCGGCATCGCCATCCTGGTGCTGGCGCTGATCCGGCTGGCCGTGCGCTTCATTTATGGCGCACCTCCGCTGCCGGCGGAGATGCCCGAGCCGATGAAGCTCGCCGCGCATCTCTCGCATTACGCGCTCTACGCGCTGATGATCGGCATGCCGCTGATCGGCTGGGCGATGCTGTCGGCCGGCGCCTACCCGATCGTGCTGTATGGCGGCATCACGCTGCCACCGATCCTGCCGCGGAGCGACCAGTTGCACGCGTTGCTGTGGGCCGCGCATTACTATCTCGCCTTCGCCTTCTTCGCGGTGATCCTGATGCACCTCGCGGCGGCGCTGTTCCACGGGCTGATCCGGCGTGACGGCGTGTTCGAGAGCATGGCGCCGGTTCCTGCACGCCCGGACGCCACTCCGGCGGAATGAGCGTCCGGACCGCCGGCACGGATGGAAGGCGGCAGCGCGAGGCCGTATAAGGGGGCGTGCGCCACGCCAGGTGGCGCCCGCGCAATCGGGGCCCCGCATGTCCAAGCTTCTCTCCCTGTCCGGCGGCGCCCGCCGCCTCATCGCCATCCTTTTCCTCTCGATCGGTGCGCTCGGGCTCGCCGGCTGCGGCGTGAACAACATCCCGACGCAGGAGGAGCAGGCCAAGGCGGCCTGGAGCGAGGTGCTGAACCAGTACCAGCGCCGTTCCGAGCTCATTCCCAACCTCGTCGAGACGGTGAAGGGCTACGCGCAGCAGGAGAAGGACGTGCTGACCCAGGTGACGCAGGCGCGCGCCAACGCCACCTCGATCAAGGTCGACGCCTCCACCATCACCGACCCCGAGGCGTTCCAGAAGTTCCAGAACGCGCAGGCCCAGCTCTCCGGCGCGCTCGGCCGGCTCATCGCGGTGGCGGAAGCCTATCCGGACCTGAAATCCAACCAGAACTTCCTCGCCCTGCAGGCGCAGATCGAGGGGACGGAGAACCGCATCGCGGTGGCCCGGCGCGACTACATCGAGGCGGTGCGGGTCTACAATACCGAGTTGCGCACCTTTCCCGGCGTGATCTGGGCCTCGACGCTCTATCGCGGCAACCGCCCGCTGGAGACCTTCACCATCTCCGAACAGCAGATGCAGGTGCCGCAGGTGAAGTTCAACTGACGCCCTGAACCGCACCGGGCACGCGCCATGCGTCTCCTCCCGCTCCGCCAGGCTGGCTTTCGCGCCGGGCTCATCCTGCTGTTCCTCGTCGGCGCGCTGGCCGGGGCCGCGCGAGCGGAGCTCGATTTCCCCGAACTGACCGGCCGCGTGGTCGACGCCGCCGGCATCCTCGACGCCGCCCAGCGCGCGGCGCTCGACACCAAGCTTGCGGCGCAGGAGGCGAGCGTCACCGACCAGTTCGTCGTCGCCACCGTGCCCTCGCTGGACGGCACCTCGGTCGAGGACTACGCGAACCGGCTGTTCCGCCACTGGCAGATCGGCCAGAAGGACAAGGACAACGGCGTCCTGCTGCTGGTCGCGCCGAACGAGCGCAAGGTGCGCATCGAGGTCGGCTACGGGCTGGAGGGCGTGCTGCCCGACGCGGTGGCCAGCACCATCGTCCAGACCGCCATCCTCCCCGCCTTCCGTGCCGGCGACTATCCCGCCGGCATCGACAAGGGCGCGGACGCGATCATCGAGATCCTCAACCTCGACCCGGTCGAGGCGGAGGCGCGTGCCCGGCGGGCCGCTGATCCGCCGCTGACCGCCGAGGACTGGATCGCGCTGCTGTTCTTCGCGGCGATGTTCGTGTTCTTCATCTATGTCTTCTACCGGCAGGTCCGTTATGGCCGCTCGCGCACCGCGCGGCGCGGCAAGGGCGCGGCGGCGGCCGGCGGCGTGTCGAGCTGGGAATGGGGCAGCGGCTCCTCCGGCGGGGGCTGGTCCAGCGGCGGTGGCGGAGGCTGGTCGGGCGGCGGCGGCTCGTCCGGCGGCGGCGGGGCTTCGGGGAGCTGGTGATGGCACGCGAACCCGGCACCGTCCTTTCCGCCGCCGACGAGGCCCGCCTCGCCGAGGCCATCCATCGCGCCGAAGCGGAAACCTCGGGCGAGATCCGCGTGGTCATCTCGACGCGCCCGCTGGTTCCCCATTGGCCCTACGCGCTGATCTGGGCGGCGATCGTCGCCCTCGCTTTGCCCTGGCCCGTGGCCTTCCTCGTGCCGATCAGCGTGCGCGACGTGCTGGCGCTGCAGGCGGGCAGCTTCGTCCTGCTCGGCTCCCTGCTCGCCTTCACCCCACTCGGCGCCCGCTCGGTCCCGCGCGCCGTCCTGCATGCGGCGGCGCGCGGGGCGGCGCTCGACCATTTCCTCGGCTTCGGCATCCACCAGACGCGCGGGCGCACCGGCGTGCTCATCTTCGTCGCCCTGCCCGAGCACCGGGTCGAGGTGGTGGCGGACGAGGCGATCCACGCCAGCGTCGGGCACGAGGCGTGGACCGACATCTGCACCCGCGTTCTCGCCGGCACGCGCGAGGGACACCTCGTCGACGGGCTGGAGGCCGGCATCGCCGAGGCGGGCCGCCTGCTCGCCCAGCATGCCCCGCGCGCGGACGGCGACATCGACGAACTGCCCAACCACATCGTGCTGCTGTGATGTCCCTTCCGGGGGTAGAGGGTTGCGCCGGCAGGTCGCTCGGAGCATAAGCGCGGCAAAGATCTGGAGGAATTCCATGCCGGCCTATCGCTCCCGCACAACCACCCACGGCCGCAACATGGCGGGTGCGCGCGGCCTCTGGCGCGCCACCGGCATGAAGGATGGCGATTTCGGCAAGCCGATCATCGCCGTGGTGAACTCGTTCACCCAGTTCGTGCCCGGTCATGTGCACCTGAAGGACCTCGGCCAGCTGGTGGCGCGCGAGATCGAGGCGGCAGGCGGCGTCGCCAAGGAATTCAACACCATCGCGGTCGATGACGGCATCGCCATGGGCCATGACGGCATGCTCTATTCGCTGCCCTCGCGCGAGCTGATCGCCGACAGCGTGGAGTACATGGTCAACGCGCATTGCGCCGACGCCATGGTCTGCATCTCCAATTGCGACAAGATCACCCCCGGCATGCTGATGGCCTCGCTGCGCCTCAACATCCCGACCGTCTTCGTCTCGGGCGGCCCGATGGAAGCCGGCAAGGTGGTGCTGGGCGGCAAGACCAAGGCGCTCGACCTGGTCGACGCGATGGTCGCCGCCGCCGACGACCGCATCGCCGACGAGGACGTGCAGGCGATCGAGCGCTCGGCCTGCCCGACCTGCGGCTCCTGCTCGGGCATGTTCACCGCCAATTCGATGAACTGCCTCACCGAGGCGCTCGGCCTGTCGCTGCCCGGCAACGGCTCGACGCTGGCGACCCATGGCGACCGCAAGCGCCTCTTCGTCGAGGCCGGCCATCTCATCGTCGATCTCGCCCGCCGCTATTACGAGCAGGACGATGCCGGCGTGCTGCCGCGCACCATCGCCAGCCTCAAAGCCTTCGAGAACGCGATGACGCTCGACATCGCCATGGGCGGCTCGACCAACACCGTGCTGCATTTGCTCGCCGCCGCGCATGAGGGCGAGGTGCCCTTCACCATGGCCGACATCGACCGGCTGTCGCGCCGCGTGCCGGTGCTGTGCAAGGTCGCGCCCGCCATTGCCGACGTGCACATGGAAGACGTCCACCATGCCGGCGGCATCATGGGCATTCTCGGCGAGCTCGACCGCGCCGGCCTCATCGATACCTCGGTCGGCTCGGTGCACGCACCGAGCCTTGCCGCCGCGCTCGACCACTGGGACGTCAAGCGCACCTCCAGCGAGGCGGTGCACGCGTTCTTCAAGGCGGCCCCGGGCGGCGTGCCGACGCAGGTCGCGTTCAGCCAGTCGGCCCGTTATGACGACGTCGACACCAACCGCGAGACCGGCGTGATCCGCGACGCCGCGCACGCCTTCTCCAGGGATGGCGGCCTCGCCGTGCTCTACGGCAACCTCGCGGAGAATGGCTGCATCGTGAAGACGGCGGGCGTCGACGAGAGCATCCTGAAGTTCACCGGCACCGCGACGGTGTTCGAGAGCCAGGACGACGCGGTGTCCGCCATCCTCGGCAACCGGGTGAAGCCGGGGCAGATCGTGCTCATCCGCTATGAAGGACCGCGCGGCGGGCCCGGCATGCAGGAAATGCTCTATCCGACGAGCTACCTGAAGTCGAAGGGCCTCGGCAAGCAGTGCGCCCTCATCACCGACGGGCGCTTCTCCGGCGGCTCCTCGGGCCTGTCCATCGGCCATGTCTCGCCGGAAGCGGCCGAAGGCGGCACGATCGGACTGGTGCATGAGGGCGACACCATCGAAATCGACATCCCCAACCGGCGCATCCATCTCGCGGTCGACGACGCCGTCCTCGCCGCCCGCCGCGAGCAGCAGGAAGCGGCGGGCTGGCAGCCGGCTGCGCCGCGCAAGCGCAACGTGACCACTGCGCTCAAGGCCTATGCCGCCTTCGCCACCTCCGCCGACAAGGGCGCGGTGCGCAAACTGCCCTGATATTTCGCGGGCGGGGCCGCAGGCCCTGCCCGGCTCATTGATCGGCTGAAAAGCCTTAACCCGACGGAGGCGAAAATGGCCGACGAAGACGACGCCTATGTCTATGACGAAGCCACCGGCGAATGGCGCCCGGCCTCCGAACTCGCGGCCGCGCAGACCGCCAAGCCGGAAGTGCGCGACGCCTCCGGCAATGTGCTGGCCGACGGGGACTCGGTCGTCCTCGTCAAGGACCTGAAGGTCAAGGGTGCCGGCCAGACCCTGAAGCAGGGCACGGTGATCAAGACGATCCGCCTGACCGACAATCCCGAAGAGATCGACTGCCGCCACGAGGCCATCAAGGGACTGGTGCTGCGCACCGAATTCGTGCGCAAGCGCGGCTAGCTCACCGTCGGGCCGGTTGCGGCGGCATGGAAGATGACGCCGGCGCGTGGTAACGAGGTGACGTGCCGCGCCGGCACCCATTTTCCAGGGATTGAGCGATGAAGAAGCTCGTTTTGGCCGCTGCCTTCGCGATCGTGCCGTTCACCGTCATGGCCGACAAGATCGATCTCTCGACCACCACCTGCGGGCAGTTCCTCGAGAGCGACAAGACCGAGATGATGCTCACGCTCGCCTGGCTCGACGCCTATTACAAGGACGTCGACGCCCCGCCGGTGATCGACACCGACAAGTTCGTCGCCAATGCCGAGAAGCTCGGCGCCTATTGCGCGGCCAATCCGTCGATCGGCCTCATCACCGCGACGGACGAACTGTTCGACGACTAGGCCGGGTGGACGAAACCCGGCCGCCATTGCGAACAAAACAGGAAACGTGCTCACTGGCGTCCCGTCCGGTCGCCAGAGATTCGTTTGCCGATGCAGCCAGCCGCCTATCTCGACAAGCTCAACCCGCAGCAGCGGCAGGCGGTCGAGCATGGCGTGAAGGGACCCGGCGCGATCGACGCCGGGCCGCTTCTGGTCATCGCCGGCGCGGGCTCGGGCAAGACCAACACGCTGGCCCACCGCGTCGCCCATCTCATCGTCAACGGCGCCGATCCGCGCCGCATCCTGCTGCTCACCTTCTCGCGCCGTGCGGCGGCGGAGATGACGCGGCGCGTCGCGCGCATCGCTGCCCATGTGCTCGGCGCCAATGCCGCCATCCTCACCGAGGGGCTGAGCTGGGCCGGTACCTTCCACGGCATCGGCGCGCGGCTGTTGCGGGATTACGCGCCGCAGATCGGGCTCGACCCCAGCTTCACCATCCATGACCGGGAAGACAGCGCCGACCTGATGAACCTGGTCCGCCACGAGCTGGGTTTCTCCAGGACCGAGAAGCGCTTTCCGACCAAGGGCACGCTGATCGCCATCTATTCGCGCGCAGTCAACGCGCAGCAGCCGCTGGAAGAGGTGATCGGCCGCGCCTTCCCGTGGGTGGCAGGCTGGAGTGGCGAGCTGAAGGCGCTGTTCGCCGCCTATGTCGAGGCCAAGCAGGCGCAGGGCGTGCTCGATTACGACGACCTGCTGCTCTACTGGGCGCAGATGGTGACGGAGCCGGCCATCGCCGCCGACATCGCCGGCCGTTTCGACCATGTGCTGATCGACGAATATCAGGACACCAACCGGCTGCAATCCTCCATCCTGCTCGGGCTGAAGCCGGACGGGCGCGGGCTTACCGTGGTCGGCGACGACGCGCAGTCGATCTATTCCTTCCGCGCCGCGACGGTGCGCAACATCCTCGATTTTCCCGGCCACTTCTCGCCCCGCGCGGACACCATCATGCTGGAGCAGAACTACCGCTCCACGCAGGCCATTCTCGGCGCCGCCAATGCGGTCATCGATTTCGCCGCCGAGCGCTACGCCAAGAACCTGTGGTCCGAGCGCACCTCCAGCGAACGTCCGCTGCTGGTGAGCGTGCGCGACGAGATCGAACAGGCGAACTATGTCGCCACCCGCGTGCTGGAAAACCGCGAGGACGGCATCGCCCTGAAGCAGCAGGCCGTGCTGTTCCGCGCCGCCCATCACAGCGGGCCGCTGGAGGTGGAGCTCACCCGCCGCAACATCCCGTTCGTGAAGTTCGGCGGGCTGAAATTCCTCGATTCCGCCCATGTGAAGGACGTTCTGGCGGTGCTGCGCTTCGTCGAGAATCCGCGCGATCGCGTCGCCGGCTTCCGCGTGCTGAAGCTGCTCAACGGCCTCGGCCCGGCCACTGCCGCGCGCATTCTCGACGCAGTGGCCGGCGCGGACGCGCTGCTCCCGGTGCTGGAAACGGTGACGCCGCCTCCCCGAGCGGCGGAGGAATGGCCCGGCTTTCTCGCCATGGCCCGCGAGCTGAAGGGCAAGTCCGCCGGCTGGCCGGGCGAACTCGACCTTGTGCGGCACTGGTACGAGCCGGTGCTGGAGCGCGTCCACGAGGACGCACAGAGCCGGCAGTCGGATCTCGTCCAGCTTTCCCAGATCGCCGCGACCTATCCCTCGCGCGAGCGCTTCCTCACCGAGCTGACGCTCGATCCGCCGGACGCCACCAGCGACCATGCCGGCCCGCCGCATCTCGACGAGGACTATCTCATCCTCTCCACCATCCATTCCGCCAAGGGGCAGGAATGGAAGTCGGTCTTCGTGCTCAATGCGGTCGATGGCTGCATTCCCATCGACCTCGGCGTCGGCACGCGGGATGAGATCGAGGAAGAGCGGCGCCTGCTCTATGTCGCGATGACGCGGGCGAAGGACAGCCTGCACCTGATGCTGCCGCAGCGCTTCTTCACCCATGGCCAGTCCGCGCGCGGTGATCGGCATGTCTATGCCGCGCGCACCCGCTTCATTCCCCCGCGCATCCTCGGTCATTTCAGCGCGACCGCCTGGCCGCCGGTGACCGCCGCGGAGCCGGCCGTCCGCCCGGCGGAGACGGCGCGTATCGATATCGGCGCGCGGATGCGCGCCATGTGGCGGTAACGAACCGGAGCCAGCTTCAGCGGATGCGCACGCCCGGCCCGTGCTCGCCCGGCGGCAACAGCATGATGCCGGCTTCCTGGAAGGTGCGGATGAGCTGGGATTCGGTGCCGCGGTGCAGCACGTGGCGGTGCCGCTCGAAATCACGAACAGTGCTGCGGGATACCCCGGCGCGAGCCGCCAGGTTCTCTTGCGTCCAATCTAGCAGGCCGCGTGCAGCGCGGCATTGTTCGGGAGCCAATTCCATGGCTTCAGCCTTGCCTCAAGACGCCCAAATCAACCATAATGGGCGAAATCCTGCAAGGCTGGTCCCAAACCCCATTCGGGAGGAACCTGTTACCTATGTCGAATGGCCTGCTCCTCCTCGTCGCGCTTGCCCTGCCCTTCGCAGGTAGCCTGCTGGCGGGGTTCTTGCCGACGCACGCGCGCAACACCGCCGCGACGCTGGCCGGGAGCATCGCCGTCGCGGGCGTGGCCATCACCATCTGGCTTTATCCCGGCATCTCAGCCGGCGTGCCGGTGCGCCTGCGCATCGACTGGCTGCCCATGCTGGGCCTCGACTTCACGCTGCGGATGGACGGGCTGTCCTGGCTGTTCGCGCTGCTGATCTTCGGCATCGGCGCGCTGATCGTGCTCTATGCGCGCTACTACATGTCGGCCGAAGATCCCGTGCCGCGCTTCTTCTCCTTCCTTCTCGCCTTCATGGGCTCGATGGTCGGCGTGGTGGTCTCGGGCAACCTGATCCAGCTCGTCTTCTTCTGGGAGCTGACCAGCCTCTTCTCCTTCCTGCTGATCGGCTATTGGCATCATTCCGCGCAGGCGCGCGACGGTGCGCGCATGGCGCTCACCGTCACCGCAGGCGGCGGGCTGTGCCTGTTCGTCGGCGTGCTCATCATCGGGCGCATCGTCGGCAGCTACGAGATCGACCAGGTGCTGGCGGAGGCCGAACTGATCCGCGACAGCAGCCTCTACACGCTCGCGCTCGTGCTGCTGCTGCTCGGCGCCTTCACCAAGAGCGCGCAGTTCCCGTTCCATTTCTGGCTGCCGCACGCCATGGCGGCGCCGACGCCGGTCTCGGCCTATCTGCACTCGGCGACCATGGTGAAGCTGGGCATCTTCCTGCTCATCCGCATCTGGCCGGCTTTTGCCGGCACCGACACCTGGTTCTACCTCGTCGTGCCGGCCGGCCTCGTCACGCTGCTGCTCGGCGCCTATGCCGCGATCTTCCAGCAGGACCTCAAGGGCCTGCTCGCCTATTCCACCATCAGCCATCTCGGGCTGATCACGCTGCTGCTCGGCCTCGGCTCGCCGCTGGCGGCGGTCGCCGCCGTGTTCCACACGGTGAACCACGCCATCTTCAAGGCGTCGCTGTTCATGGCCGCCGGCATCATCGACCACGAGACCGGCACGCGCGACATAAGACGGCTCAGCGGCCTCTACCGCTACATGCCGTTCACCGCCACGCTCGCCATGGTCGCCGCCGCCGCCATGGCCGGCGTGCCGCTGCTCAACGGCTTCATCTCGAAGGAGATGTTCTTCGCCGAAGCCGTGGCCGACCATACCGGCTCGCTGCTCGACGACAGCCTGCCCTATTGGGCGACGCTGGCCGGCGTGTTCAGCGTCACCTATTCGCTGCGCTTCATCCTCGGTGTGTTCTTCGGCCCGCCGCCGGTCGACCTGCCGCGCAGGCCGCACGAGCCGGCGCACTGGATGCGCTTTCCCATCGAGCTCCTGGTGCTGATCTGCCTGATGATCGGCATCGTGCCGAGCTTCACCGTCGGCCCGCTGCTCGCCACGGCAATGAGCTCGGTGCTGGGCGCCGACATGCCCCATTACGATCTCGCCCTGTGGCACGGCTTCACCCTGCCGCTGTTCATGAGCCTGATCGCGCTGGCGGGCGGCGTCGTGCTCTATTACGCGCTGCGCCGCTATCTCGCGAGCGGCATAGAGGGCCCTCCCCTGATGCGCGAGCTCAAGGGCCAGCGCATCTTCGAGAAGATCCTCACCACCCTGTCGCTGCAATGGGCCCGACAGGCGGAAGCCAAGCTCGGCACCCGCCATCTTCAGCCGCAGATGCGCATCGTCGTCCTGGTGGCCGTGCTCGCCGCGCTGACGCCGATCGCGATCCGCGGCGCCGCGGGCACGGGAACGCTGGCGGGAACGCCGGTGGAACCCGGCTTCGCCCTGCTCTGGGCCATCGGCATCGTCTGCGCGCTCGCCACCGCCAACCAGGCGAAATATCATCGCTTCGCCGCGCTGGTGCTGATGGGCGGCGCCGGCCTGGTCACCTGCATCACCTTCGTCTGGCTGTCGGCGCCCGACCTCGCCGTGACCCAGCTGCTGGTCGAGATCGTCACCACCGTCCTGCTGCTGCTCGGCCTGCGCTGGCTGCCGAAGCGGATCGAGGACGTCTATCCCACGCGCCCGCCGCCCTCGACGCTGCTGCGCCGCTACACCGATCTCAGCATCGCCTGCGCGTTCGGCGGCCTGCTGGCCTTCCTGTCCTACAGCCTGATGACGCGGCCGCTACCGGAAAGCGTCTCGCGCTTCTTCGTCGAGCGCGCCTACACGGAGGGCGGCGGCACCAACATCGTCAACGTCATCCTGGTGGACTTCCGCGGCTTCGACACCATGGGCGAAATCGTGGTGCTGTGCCTTGCCGCGCTCACCGTCTTCGCCCTGCTGCGCCGCTTCCGGCCCGCGCCGGAGAGCGCCGGCACGCCCGAGCAGCAGCGCATCCAGGATGCCTATGACGATGCCGAGCCGAGCCGCAGCCCCGGCGACACTGTCGCCGACTACATGCTGATCCCGCGGCTGGTGATGAACTGGCTGTTCCCGGTCATCGCCGTACTGGCGGTCTATCTGTTCATGCGCGGGCACGACCTGCCGGGCGGCGGCTTCGCGGCCGGCATCACGCTCTCCATCGCCTTCGTGGTGCAGTACATCGCCAGCGGCGCGCGCTGGGTGGAGGATCACCTGCGCGTCTTGCCGCTGCGCTGGATGGGGCTCGGCCTGCTCACCGCCCTTGCCACCGGCACCGGCTCCTGGGCGTTCGGCTACCCGTTCCTCACCTCGCATTTCCGCTATCTGGAGTTGCCTGTCTTCGGCAAGATCCCGCTCGCCAGCGCCTTGCTGTTCGACCTCGGCGTGTTCGCGCTGGTGGTCGGCGCCACCGTGCTGATCCTCATCGCCCTGGCGCACCAGTCGCTGCGCTCGTCGCGCGCCTCGCACGCCGCCGATGGCGGCGAGGGGTGGAGGTGACGGGATGGAGATGATCCTCGCCATCGGCATCGGCGTCTTCGCCGCCTCGGGCGTGTGGCTGCTGCTGCGCCCGCGCACCTATCAGGTCATCATCGGCCTCTCGCTGATCTCCTATGCGGTAAACCTGTTCATCTTCAGCATGGGCCGGGTGCGCATCGACGTGCCGCCGATCCTGAAGCCCGGCACGGCGGGAGACCCCGCGAGGCTCGCGGACCCCATGCCGCAGGCACTGGTGCTCACCGCCATCGTCATCGGCTTCGCCATGACCGCGCTGTTCCTCGTGCTGCTGCTCGCCGCGCGCGGACGCACCGGCACCGACCACGTCGACGGGCGGGAGCAGGACTGATGGGCGCCCATATCCACCATCTCGTCATCGTCCCGATCCTGCTGCCGCTCGCCGTCGGCGCGTTCATGCTGCTGTTCAGCGAACGACGGCGGGCGTTGAAGATGACGCTCAGCCTCGCCACCGTCTTCGCGCTGCTGGCCGTCGCGGTTGCGCTGGTCGCGGTCGCCAGCACGCCACATGACGACCGCTGGTCCTCGATGATCGTCTATCCGCTCGGCAACTGGCCGCCGCCCTTCGGCATCGTGCTGGTGGCGGACCGGCTCTCCGCGCTCATGCTGCTGGTGACCGCCCTGCTCGGCTGCGCCACGCTGGTCTTCGCCATGGCGCGCTGGCACAAGGCCGGGCCGCGCTTCTACACGCTGTTCCTGTTCCTGCTCGCGGGGCTCAACGGCGCCTTCCTCACCGGCGACCTGTTCAACCTGTTCGTGTTCTTCGAGATCCTGCTCGCCGCCTCCTACGGGCTGGTGCTGCACGGCTCCGGCACGGCGCGGGTCAAGGCGGGGCTGCACTACATCCCGATCAACCTCGTCGCCTCCTCGCTCTTCCTGGTCGGCGTCAGCCTGATCTACGGCGTCACCGGCACACTGAACATGGCCGACATCGGCCGCATCGCGCCGACGCTGCCGGGCGATCTGCGCGTGCTGTACGAGGCGGGCGCGGCGGTTCTCGGCATCGCCTTCCTGGTGAAGGCCGGCATGTGGCCGCTCAGCTTCTGGCTGCCGACCACCTACGCCGCCGCCTGCGCGCCGGTCGCCGCCATGTTCGCCATCATGACCAAGGTCGGCGTCTACGTGATCCTGCGGCTGTTCCTGCTGTCCTTCGGCGACGAGGCCGGCGCGTCGGAGGATTTCGGCGCGCTCTGGCTCTATTATGGCGGCATGGCCACGATCGCCTTCGGTGCCATCGGCGTGCTGGCGGCGCCGTCCATGCAGCGCATGGGCGGCTATGCCGTGCTGGTCTCGTCCGGCACGCTGCTGGCGGCCATCGGCACCGGCAACAGCGCGGTGATCTCCGGCGCACTCTATTACCTCGTCGTGTCCACCCTGGCGCTGGGGGCCTATTTCCTGCTCGTCGAGCTCATCGAGCGCGGGCAGGAAGCGGGCGCCGACGTGCTCGCCGTGACGCTCGAAGTGTTCGGCGACCCGGAGGAGGACATCGAGGAGGAGGAGGACGAGGTCGGCGTCGCCATCCCCGCCACCATCGCCGTGCTCGGCGGCGCTTTCCTTGCCTGCACGGCGCTGCTGGCTGGCATGCCGCCGCTCTCCGGCTTCATCGCCAAATTCGCCATGCTCTCGGCGCTGATCAACGAGGGCGGCCGCATCCCGGCGGAGCATTGGGCGCTAGTCGGCCTGCTCATCGCCTCCGGCTTTGCCACGCTCATCGCCATGACCCGCACCGGCATCCGCAATCTGTGGGTGCCGGCGGAAACGGCGATTCCGCGCGTGCGCGCCATAGAGGCGCTGCCTGTGGGGGGGCTGCTGCTGCTCTGCGTGGCGATGACGGTGCTGGGTGGACCGGCCATGCGCTACATGGAGGCAACCGCGCAGGTACTGTACTGGCCGGCCGTCTACGCCAACGACGTGCTCGGCCCGGCAGCGGGAGGCCCGCGATGATCCGGCGCGTGCTGCCCCATCCCTATCTGTTCCTCGCCCTCCTCGTCATGTGGCTGCTGCTGAAGCAGAGCATCGCGCCCGGCACGATCGTCTTCGGCGCGCTGGTGGCGTTCGGCGCCTCCTGGGCGATGGTGGCGCTCGATCCGCCGCCGGTACGGATCCGCAGCTTCAAGGCGGCGGCACGACTGGCGGGGCGGGTTCTCATTGATGTGTTCCGCTCGAACATCGCCGTCGGCCGGATCATCCTGGGCGGCGCCGAGCGGCGCACCCATTCCGGCTTCATGGTGCTGAAGCTCGACCTGAGGGACCGCTACGGCCTCGCCGTGCTGGCCATCATCATGACCTGCACGCCGGGCACCCAATGGGTGCATTACGACCCCGCGCACGGCACGCTGCTGCTGCATGTGCTCGACCTCGTGGACGAGCGCGAATGGGCGACGCTGATCAAGCGGCGCTACGAGGCCCTGCTGAGGGAGATCTTCGAATGAGCGCGCTGATCCTCGGCTGGTCGCTGACCGCGGCGCAGGTCATCCTCGCCATCGCCATGGGCTTCGCGGCGCTCCGCTTCATTCGCGGGCCCCGCGCGCAGGACCGTATCATCGGGCTCGACACCTTCTATGTGAACGCGATGCTCATGCTGATCACCGTCGGCATACGCAGCGGCGCCACGCTGTATTTCGAGGCGGCGCTCATCATCGCCCTGCTCGGCTTCGTCGGTACGGTCGCGATGGCCAAGTTCCTCATGCGCGGCGAGGTGATCGAATGAGCGCCGCGCCGGAACTTCCGCTCTGGGCCTCCCTGACCGTCTCGTTCTTCCTGATCGCGGGTGCTCTGATCGCCCTCACCGGCTCCATCGGCCTGCACCGCCTCCCCGACTTCTACTCCCGCCTGCACGCCCCCTCGCTCGGCGCCACGCTTGGCACCGGCAGCATCCTCATCGGCTCGATCATCTGCTTCAGCGTGTTGCAGACGCGCTTCATGGTGCATGAGGTGTTGATCGCCCTCTTCGTCACCATCACCACGCCGGTGACGATGATGCTTCTCGCCCGCGCCTCGCTTTATCGCGACCGGGTCGAGGGCAATCCCGCCGCGCCGGAGCGCGACCCCGAGCCGACCGAACTCTGACCGGCGTCAGCGGCGGGGATCGTCGGGCGCCTGTGGTGTACCCTCGCGCGAGCCGTCGACAGTCTGCACCGCGTCGCGCGCAAAGCGCCCGCCGGAGCGCTTCTCCGGCTTGCCGTCCTTGGGATGATTGTCGTTGCGGACCTCGCCGAGCGGCGGCCGGCGCGGATCGGACACGGCGGTCGGACGATCCTCCAGCACCGCCTTCACATTGGCCGGGTCGATGACGACGGGGTTCTGGTCGAGCAGGCGTGGGTCGCGCACCATGTCCATTCCTCTTTCGCTGATGTCGAAGAGGCAACGGGCGGAATACCGGCAGGTTCCCCAAACGGGGCTCAACGTCAGCCGTTGAGCAGGCGGCGATAGAGCGTCGAGCGGTTGACGCCGAGCCGCTTGGCCGCCTGCGAGACGTTGCCGCCGCAGGCATCGAGCGTGCGCCGCATCGCCTCGACCGTGAGTGCGTCCAGCGACATCACTCCCGCTGCGGCAAGTGCCGGCGACGCCTCGCGAATGTCCGGCGGCAGCATGTCCACCTCGATCGGCTTGAACGGCTCGGCCAGCGCCGCCAGCGCGCGCAGCATTCCCGCCAGCTGGCGGAAATTGCCCGGCCAGCCATAGGCGGCAAGCCGGTCCTCGCAGGCGTCCGACAGCGTCAGGCGCGGGTCGTCGACCAGGCGCGCCCACAGCGCACGGATGGTGGCATGCCGGTCGTCGAAGGCGCGCAGCGGCGGCAGCTCCACAATATAATGGGCGATGCGGAAATACAGGTCCGAGCGGAAGCCCCCGGCCTCCACCAGCGCACGCAGATCGCGATGGGTGGCGCAGAGCAGCGCGAAATCCACCTTCACCGGCTTGCCGCCACCGAGCGGGGCGACCTCCCGTTCCTGCAGCACCCGCAGCAGGCGCGACTGCAAGGCGAGCGGCATGTCGCCGATCTCGTCGAGGAACAGCACGCCGCCCTGCGCCTCGCGCAGCAGGCCCTTGCGGCCGTGCCGGCGGGCGCCGGTGAACGCGCCCTCCTCATAGCCGAACAGTTCCGCCTCGATCAGCGTCTCCGGGATCGCCGCGCAATTGACGGCGACGAAGGGACCGGCGGCACGGCTGCTGCACCGATGAATCTCATGCGCCACCATCTCCTTGCCGGTTCCGGTCTCGCCGCGCACCAGCACGGGCACGTCCGCCTCGACCATGCGCACGGCGCGGGAAATCGCCTCGCGATCGCCGGGGCGCAGCAGCGGCCCCTGATCGCGGGGCGCCGGAACCGCCGGGCGGGCCCGTACCATCTCATCCCGGCCGGAACCGTCAAGCCGGACGAAAAGCTCGCGCCCCGCCATGTCGCGCAGCGCATGGGCCGCGCCGTCCGCACGCGGCAAGGCCCCGAACAGCTCGTCCGCCCGCTTGGCGCCGAGCTGCGACCAGTCTGCGCCGATCAAGGCAAGGCCGGTGCGGTTCGCCGCCACCAGCCGGTCGTCCTCGAATACCAGCACACCCTCCCTCGCGGTGCCGAGCAGCGCGCGGTCCGTCTGCACGCGCACCACGCGGCGGCCACTGAAATCCTCGTCGAAGAAGCGATGTTCGATCTGCTCCACCGCCATCCGCACCAGGCCCAGCGCGTGGCGGTGATCGACCGCAGCGGGACCCGACAGGTCCAGCGCCCCGACAGTGTGGCCATAGGGATCGAGGATCGGCGCCGCCGAGCAGCTGAGAATGCCGTGCGGGTCGTAATAATGCTCGCCGCCATGCACGGTGATCGGCCGGCCCTCGACGAGCGCGGTGCCGACCGCATTGGTACCGGTGGTGCTCTCACCCCACAGCACGCCGGGGCGCAGCGCCACCTGCGCCGCGCGAGCGGCGAAATCGGCATTACCGAGGGTATCGAGGATCAGCCCGTCGGCGTCGGTAAGGATGACGACGCAGCCGGTCTGCATCGCATCGGCATAGAGGCTCTCGACCTCCGGCCGGCACAGGCGGCGCAATTTCTCGTGCCGCTCGGCCACCGCGCGCAATTCGTAGGTGGTCAGCGGCTCCAGCCGCGGCAGCGCCGCGCTGTCCAGCCCGCGTGCGGCACAGCGCCGCCATGAATTGAGGATCGGCTCGGACAGTGCCGAGGCGACGAGCGGTCCCTCGGCTCTTCCTTGCAGGAAGAACTGCTTGCGCGCCGCGAGAACAGCGCGGGGCGAGACCTCCGTCGGCATGCGATCCTCCCGGTGTGTTGCAAATTGCCACACGTGTCGCAGGTCTTGTTGTTCTTTCCGACAGTTTCTACCAAGTTTTCGCGGCTCGTCCAGTGCCGGTGTTTTCAAGCCTTCGCAAGTGTCGGCGTTGCGTAAGCGTTTTCAATATTTTGCCGTCATGCAGTAACGATTTTGTGCGTTGCGGCAGCATGCTGGCACAGGCGCTGCAATCTTGAGACTCCCAGTCCCGGGAGGATCATATGAACAAACCAGAAATCGCCATTACCAAGCAGTCCCCCTTCAAGGCCCGTTACGGCAACTTCATCGGCGGCAAGTTCGTCGAGCCGGTGAACGGCCGCTATTTCGACAACACGTCGCCGATCACCGGCGGCAAGATCTGCGAGGTCGCCCGCTCCGACAAGGACGACATCGAGAAGGCGCTCGACGCCGCGCACGCCGCCAAGGACGCCTGGGGCAAGACGTCGGCCGCCGAGCGCGCGCTGATCCTCAACAAGATCGCCGACCGGATGGAGGAGAATCTCGACCTCCTCGCCCTTGCCGAAACATGGGACAACGGCAAGCCGATCCGCGAGACGACGGCAGCCGACATTCCGCTCGCCATCGATCATTTCCGCTATTTCGCCGCCTGTGTGCGGGCGCAGGAAGGCAACCTCTCCGAGATCGACCACGACACCATCGCCTATCACTTCCATGAGCCGCTCGGCGTGGTCGGCCAGATCATTCCGTGGAACTTCCCGATCCTGATGGCGGTGTGGAAGCTCGCCCCCGCGCTCGCCGCCGGCAACTGCGTGGTGCTCAAGCCCGCCGAGCAGACGCCGTCGAGCATCCTGCTGCTCGCCGAGATGGTCGCCGATCTGCTGCCGCCGGGCGTGCTCAACATCGTCAACGGCTTCGGCCTCGAAGCGGGCAAGCCGCTGGCCAGCTCCAACCGTATCGCCAAGATCGCCTTCACCGGCGAGACGACGACGGGCCGGCTGATCATGCAGTATGCCAGCCAGAACCTCATCCCCGTCACGCTGGAGCTGGGCGGCAAGTCGCCGAACATCTTCTTCAAGGACGTGGTGGCCGAGGATGACGACTTCTTCGACAAGGCCATCGAAGGCTTCGTCATGTTCGCGCTCAACCAGGGCGAGGTCTGCACCTGCCCGAGCCGCGCGCTGATCCAGGAGAGCGTCTATGACCGCTTCATGGAAAAGGCGCTGAAGCGCGTCGAGGCGATCGTGCAGGGCTCGCCGCTCGATCCGGCGACCATGCTCGGCGCCCAGGCGTCCTCCGAGCAGCTCGACAAGATTCTGTCCTATATCGACATCGGCAAGCAGGAGGGAGCGCAGGTGCTCACCGGCGGCGAGCGCAACAATCTCGGCGGTGACCTCGCCGGCGGCTATTACGTGAAGCCGACCGTGTTCAAGGGCCACAACAAGATGCGCATCTTCCAGGAGGAGATCTTCGGGCCGGTAGTGTCCGTGACCACCTTCAAGGATGACGACGAGGCGCTCGCGATCGCCAACGACACGCTCTACGGCCTCGGCGCCGGCGTGTGGACCCGCGACGGCAACCGCGCCTATCGCTTCGGCCGCTCCATCCAGGCCGGCCGGGTGTGGACCAATTGCTACCACGCCTATCCGGCCCACGCGGCCTTCGGCGGCTACAAGCAGTCCGGCATCGGTCGCGAGACCCACAAGATGATGCTCGACCACTACCAGCAGACCAAGAACATGCTGGTCAGCTACTCCCCGAAGAAGCTCGGCTTCTTCTGATCCCGCGTTGCCCCGCAGGGGGTCAGATCAATGCCCGGCGGGACGGAACGTGGTTCCGTCCCGCCGGGTGGCAATTCGGGCCGACGCAGCCGGCGCCGGCCGCATCGAGAGGCGAATGTGCATATGACGAAGACCATGAAGGCCGCAGTGGTCCGCGAATTCGGCAAGCCCCTCGTCATCGAGGAAGTTTCCATCCCCGAGCCCGGTCCGGGCGAGATTCAGGTCCGCATACAGGCTTCCGGCGTCTGCCACACCGATCTCCACGCCGCCGAGGGCGACTGGCCGGTAAAGCCCAATCCCCCGTTCATTCCCGGCCATGAGGGCGTCGGCTTCGTCTCCGGCGTCGGCCGCGGCGTGAAGCATGTGAAGGAGGGCGACCGTGTCGGCGTGCCATGGCTCTACACCGCCTGCGGCCACTGCGCGCACTGCCTCGGCGGTTGGGAAACGCTGTGTGAGGAGCAGAAGAACACCGGCTATTCCGTGAATGGCGGCTTTGCCGACTATGTGGTGGCCGACCCGAACTATGTCGGCCACCTGCCGAAGAATATCGGCTTTGTGGAGATCGCCCCAGTGCTGTGCGCCGGCGTGACGGTCTACAAGGGCCTGAAGATGACCGACACCAAGCCGGGTGACTGGGTGGTGATCTCCGGTATTGGCGGGCTTGGCCACATGGCGGTGCAATATGCCAAGGCGATGGGGCTCAACGTGGCGGCGGTCGACATCGCCGAGGACAAGCTGACGCTTGCCCGCGAGCTCGGCGCCACCGTCACCGTCAATGCGCTGGAGACCGATCCGGTCGCCTATCTGAAAAAAGAGGTCGGCGGCGTGCATGGCGCGCTGGTGACCGCCGTCTCGCCCAAGGCGTTCAGCCAGGCGCTGGGCATGCTGCGCCGGGGTGGCACGCTGGTGGCCAACGGCCTGCCGCCGGGCTCCTTCGACCTGCCGATCTTCGACATGGTGCTGAGCGGCACCACGGTGCGGGGCTCCATCGTCGGCACGCGGCTCGACTTGCAGGAATCGCTCGATTTCGCCGCCGACGGCAAGGTGAAGGCGACGGTCGAGACCGCGAAGCTCGACGACATCAACGAGGTGTTCGACCGCATGCACAAGGGCAAGATCGACGGCCGCATCGTGCTCGACATAGCCGGTTGAGCGGGCCTCTGCCCCGCCGGCCTTGTCCGCGAGGCCGGCGGGGCACATGTTGAAGGCGTCGTCGGAACGAGCCCGCCCGTGTCGAACGGAACAAGAGGCTCCGGGAGGAAACCATGACAGATGCCTTGATTGCCGACCGCCGCGCCACTGCAGACCTCGTGCCGCGCGTGCTGGCCACGCCGGCCGCGCTGGAGCTGATCGCGACCTTGCGGGAACAGCACGGCCCGCTGCTGTTCCACCAGTCGGGCGGCTGCTGCGACGGCTCCTCGCCCATGTGCTATGGCCAGGGCGACTACATTGTCGGCGACCGCGACGTGCGTCTGGGCGAAATCGGCGGCACGCCGTTCTATATGAGCCCCTCGCAGTTCGACTACTGGAAGCACACGCAGCTGATCATCGATGTGGTGCCGGGGCGTGGCGGCATGTTCAGCCTGGAAAATGGCCGCGACGTCCGTTTCCTCACCCGCTCGCGTCTGTTCGCCGATGATGAGATCGACCGCCTCACGCCGCTCGCGCAGGGTGCGCCGGCCTGATCGCCGGCCGGCGATACAAGTCCGGCGGCATAGCAGCGAAAAGCAAAGCGGGGCGCCGCGTTTCCGCGTGCCCCGCCCTCTGGAAATTCCGTGCCTGAGCCGAAAGGCCGCCTTACTGGCAGAGCAGGATGTCCTGCTCGCGCGTCATCCGGTAGCTCTCGTTCAGCTTGACGACATAGCGCACGTCGCCACCGCTGTTGAGGCAATAGTCGACCAGACGGCCGTCGCCCCAGCTGATGCGTACCGCGCGCGGATTGAAGCAGATGTTCTGCAACTGGATTCGCTCGCCATTGCTGCCCGAGCGGATCTCGATCACGCAGGTCCGTTCGACGGCGTCCTGCAACGCCTGTCCGGGCGTACGCGGTTGCGCCATGGCACCGCTGCCGATTGCGCCGATCATCATCAGGGCGGCGACCCCTGCAATTCCAGATATGCGAGTCAAGGCTCCCTCCCGGGCGTCTCGAATTTGAGCGGCAATTTACTCCCGATTATCCAACTTGCAACAAATTTGCCGCCGTTTAGCTCTGATTTTGATTAAAATTTCAAAGTTTATTCTGACGAAAATTATTTGATTAAACGCATGGCTGCCATGCGATAATGGCATAACTGACAATGCACAACTGTCTCGGGGAGCGCGGTGTCCCGAAGCCGGAGCCGCGGCGTCCGGCCGGGGTTCGTACGGGCATAAGGCGTTGATGCTCACGCGCCGGGGCGCGACGTCGTCCGGGCGCGAGGATGGGAGCTCCGCGTGAAAGCCCACGCTGCGGCGAGCACGGCGCGGGCGCGAGACGCCCGCCGGCCGCTATTTCGGCGTGAGCGCGGTGACGGCGAGCGCGACCGCCGCGGCGCGGTTCTCCACGCCGATCTTGGCGTAGACCTGTTCCAGGTGCTTGTTCACCGTGCGCGGCGACAGGCCGAGAATCTCGCCAATGTCCCGGTTCGCCTTGCCGCGCGCCAGCCACATCAGCACTTCCGCCTCGCGGACGGTCAGGTTCAGCTTGGAGCGCAGCACCTGCTCGGGCAGCAGCCCCTCGTCCTCCACGATGCGCAGCAGCAGCTCCTCCGGACCGATCTGCCCGACAAAGGACAGGCGCAGGCGGCGCGGCGAGCCCTCCACCCGGAGGTCGAGCGGAGCGGGCTCGATCCCGGCCGGGTCGCTGCGGCGCGAGGCGAGCCAGCGGCACACCGCTTCCGGCAGCGTGAGGCTGTCGCCCGGCGGCGAGGCGGTAACGGCGGAGAGCAGCGCGGTCGCCTGCGGCGTCGACCACAGCACCCGCCCCTCGCGCGTCGCCGAGAGCAGGAACCGGCCCGCCGCATCGAGCGCGGCACGGGCACTGTGGGTCTGGCGCGCATTGGCGAGATGAACGCGGATGCGGGCGATCAGTTCGTCGGGCGAAATCGGCTTGGTGACGTAGTCCACGCCGCCCGCCTCAAGCCCCTTCACGATCTGCTCGGTTTCCGACAGGCCGGTCATGAAGATCACCGGCACATGCGCCACCGCCTTGTTGCGCTTGAGGCGGCGGCAGGTCTCGAAACCGTCCATGCCCGGCATCACCGCATCGAGCAGGATGACGTCCGGCGTGATGCGCTCGACCAGCGCGAGCGCGTTCGCTCCCTCCGTGGCGACGAGCACGGTGGCGCCGGACGCTTCCAGCGCGTCCGTCAGGAGGCTCAGCGTCTCCGGGGAATCGTCCACCACGAGGACGATGTCGCGGCGCTCCACGCTATGCATCATCGCTGCGCAACGCCTCCAGGACGGCCATGTATTGCTTGAGGTCGAAGGTTTCCATCAGGTCCCGCATATGGGAGACGAAGGCGCCGTTCTCGGGTGAGACGCTCTCGATCTCCCTCAGCTTGGCCTGGATGCCGCGGACATAGCCGATCTCGCCCAGCTTCACGAGATCGTCGATATGCACCCCGGCGGGCGCGCGCAGTGCAACGGCGGCCGGGGCATCAGCGACCGCCTCGCCCTCGCCGATCCATTGCAGGTCGAGCAGCTTTTCCATCTTCTCCAGCAGGCCGCGCAGATGCACCGGCTTGACCACATGGTCGTCGTGCTGGTGCGCCTCCATGCCATCGCCGCGTATCTCGCCGACATTGGCCGAGATCATGATGATCTTCAGCCGCGCGAACCCCTCGTCGCGCAGCAGCCGCACCACTTCCCAGCCGTTCAGCCCCGGCATGGAGATGTCGAGCAGGATCACGTCGGGGCTCCACTCGCGCACCATGTCGAGCGCGGCGACGCCGTCGGCGGCGGACAGCACGGTGAAGCCGAGCGGCACCAGCAGCTCGTGCATGAGGTCGCGATGGGCAGGATCGTCGTCAGCCACCAGTACGGTGCGGCGCGGCCCGACATAGCCGGCGATGCGGCGATGCTGGATCGGCCCGCCGCGGGAAGGGTTCGTCACCTCGGAGAGCATCATCTTGACCCGGAACAGGCTGCCCTCGCCCGGCGCCGAGACCAGCGAGATCTCCCCGCCCATTATCTCGGTCAGCAGCTTGGTGATGGTGAGGCCGAGGCCGATGCCGCTGGTCGAATAGGTGCCGGCCCGCTCGCCGCGCTCGAAGGGCTCGAAGATGCGCTTGTGGTCGGCCTTGGGAATGCCGATGCCGGTATCCTCGACCTCGAACTCCGCCACCTGGTTGCGGTAGGAGACGCGCAGCGCCACCCGTCCGTCGGCGGTGAACTTGATGGCGTTGGACAACAGGTTGATGAGGATCTGCCGCAGCCGCTTCTCGTCGGTGTAGACGACGTCCGGCAGGCGGTCGGGGCGCACATAGACGAAGTCGATGCCCTTGGCGGTCGCCTGCAACCGGAACATATCGACCAGCTGGTCGAGGAACTCGCCGATGCGCACCTCGTCGCGGGTCAGGTGCAGCCGGCCGGCTTCGATCTTCGAAATGTCGAGCAGCCCGTCGATAAGACCGGACAGATGCTCGGCCGAGCGCCGCACCACGCGGATGGCGTCGCGCCGGTGCGCGGGAATCGAGGCGTCGCGCTCCAGCAGCTGGGCGTAGCCGAGAATGGCGTTCAGCGGCGTGCGCAGTTCATGGCTGATGCCCACGACATAGCGGCTTTTGGCGAGGTTGGCCGCCTCGGCCACTTCCTTCGCCTTCTGCAGCTTGGCGTCGGTGCGCTTGTGCGCCTCGATCTCGCGCATCAGCAGCGCGGTCTGGCGGTTGCTCTCCTCCTGCGCGACGCGCCGGCTCTCCTGCGCCAGCACGAACAGCCAGGCGGCGACACCGGCGATGATCAAGAGGATGAAGTAGAGCGTGAACAGCACGCTGCCCACCGCCTCGCGCTCGGCGACGGGCGCGAAGGTGGCCTGGAAATAGATCACCGCCAGTATCGCGCCGATGACCACGGCAAGCAGCGACAGCACGCCGATATAGTGACCGATGCGGGAATTGAGCTGCGCCACCATCCAGCCCGGCAGCGTGGCACGCAGCAGAGCGAGGATCTGGTCGGGAAACCGCGCATCCTCCTTGCAGCGGTCGTGGCAGCGGGCGTCGAGCGAGCAGCACAGCGAGCAGATCGGCCCGGCATAGACGGGGCAATGCGCCATGTCCTCGGGCTCGAACTTGTGCTCGCAGATACAGCATTTGAGCGTGTGGCGGGCGTCCCAGTTCCGCGCGGTGCGGCGCGCGATGTAATAGCGCCCGCCGGTGGCGAAGGCGATGGCCGGCGCAGTGACGAAGGACACCAGCATCGCCAGGAAGGGCGCGAACGCCTGCGCCACCGGCCCGAGCAGCCCGGCAAAGGCCAGCGCCCCCACCAGCGTGCCGGCGATCACCGCGCCGACGCCGACCGGGTTGATGTCGTAGAGATGCGCCCGCTTGAACTCGATGCCCGGCGGGCTCCAGCCCATCGGCTTGTTCACCACGAGGTCGGCGACCAGCGCCGCCACCCACGCCACCGCCACCACGGCATAGAGCCCGAGGATCTGCTCCAGCACCTTGTAGATGCCGAGCGCCATCAGCAGCAGCGCGATGGTGACGTTGAACACCAGCCAGACCACGCGGCCGGGATGGCTGTGCGTCAGCCGGGAGAAGAAGTTCGACCAGGCGATCGAGCCGGCATAGGAGTTCGTCACATTGATCTTGAGCTGGGCGAGGATGACGAAGACGCCGGTGAAGGCCAGCGCGACCTCGGGCGAGAATACCGTCTTGAACGCCACCAGATACATCTGGGTCGGCTCGGCGGCGTGGATGAAGGGAATCCCCTGTGTGAGCGCGAAATAGGCAAGAAAGGAGCCGGCGAGCATCTTCAGTGCTCCGGGCACGATCCATCCCGGTCCCGCCGACAGCAGCGCCACCCACCAGACCGCGTTGCGCACCGCCTCGCTGCGCCCCGGCGCGCGGCGCGGCAGGAAGCGCAGGAAATCCACCTGCTCGCCGATCTGCGCCACCAGCGCGAACACCACCGTCGTCGCCGCCCCGAACATCAGCGGATCGAACGAGCCGTCCCGCGCCCCGAGCCGGCCGGTATAGGATGTCCAATCGCTGAAGGAGCCGCCGTGATAGGCGACGATGAAGCCGAACGGGATGAGGTTCAGCAGCAGCCAAAACGGCTGAGTCCACAGCTGGAACCGGCTGATGAAGGTGATGCCGTGCGTCACCAGCGGGATGACCACCAGCGCGCTGATGAAATAGCCCACCATCAGCGGCACGCCGAAACACATCTCCAGCGCCAGCGCCATGATCGCCGCCTCGATGGCGAAGAACAGGTAGGTGAAGGAGGCGTAGATCAGAGAGGTGAAGGTCGAGCCGATATAGCCGAAGCCGGCACCGCGCGTGAGCAGGTCGATGTCGACGCCGAACTTGGCGGCGTAATAGCTGATCGGCAAGCCGGCAGCGAAAATGACCAGGCTGACTACAAGAATGGCCGCGACCGCGTTGGGAAAACCATAGGTCAGCGTGATGGCGCCGCCAATGGCTTCCAGCGCCAGGAAGGACACCGCGCCGAGCGCGGTGTTGGCGACATGCATCGCCGACCAGCGCCGCGCGCTCTTGGCGGTGAAACGCAGTGCATAGTCCTCCAGCGTCTCGTTGACGACCCACTGGTTATACCGGCGCCGAACGCGAACGATTTTCTGTTCCGCCGCCATAGGGTTCCGCCTCGCCGCCTCGACGCCTGACATCCTCCGCGCTTGCCCTCCCGGCACCGTTCTTTTCTTGCACCACCGAATGGGCTGGTCTTTCAGCCCACCGCACCACAACAAGCACAAACCGTTCCACCTCAGCCGGAGATCGAAAAAACCTCCACCGGCGAGGCAAATCGGAACGACGAGTCCGCGCCGGAGACAACATATGCCACCGGACGGATTCGCTCTCGTATGTATTTAGAGCGCCAATTCAAGCATCTTCTAAATATTGACCATCTTCGCGCGCGCGCGAAAACACGCCCGCGCCGCGCTGCACACGACCCCGATCCTGGAACAGACTGTGAGGGCGCGCCGCCGAAACCCCTATACGTCAATCGACGTATTGCTGCGCCGCGGGATCGGCCGCCACGATCCAGACAATGCAAGCACATCGGCAAGCTTGTTGAGGCCACGTCAAACCCGTGGAGGGGATCGTATGTCTTCGAATAACGATAATTCGTCCAAATTTTCCAGCACGCGCCGCAAGCTTCTCATGGGCATGTCGGCAATTCCGGCCATCTCTATTCTTGGCTCTTCCGGCTTGTTTTCAACGCCGGCCCGCGCCCAGGCGCCGGCGACGGCGGCTGTCAACACCACTGGTCTTGCCGTGACCGACACGGAAGTCACGGTCGGCATCCTGCATTCCGTCACCGGCACCATGGCGATCTCGGAAACCGGCTCGGTGCAGGCCGAGAAACTCGCTATCGAGCAGATCAACGCCATGGGCGGCGTGCTCGGCCGCAAGATCAAGTACATCCAGGAAGACGGCGCGTCCGATTGGCCGACCTTCGCCGAGAAGGCCAAGAAGCTCCTCGTCAACGACAAGGTCGCCGCCGTCATGGGCTGCTGGACCTCGGCCTCGCGCAAGGCGGTGCTGCCGGTGTTCGAGCAGTATAACGGCATGCTGTACTACCCGACCTTCTATGAAGGTCTCGAGCAGTCCAAGAACGTCATCTACACCGGCCAGGAAGCCACGCAGCAGATCCTCGCCGGCCTCGACTGGGTCAACAAGACCAAGAACGCCAAGAGCTTCTACCTCATCGGCTCGGACTACATCTGGCCGCGCACCTCGATGAAGATCGCCCGCAAGCACATCGAGGCGCATCTTGGCGGCAAGGTCTCCGGCGAGGAATATTTCCCGCTCGGCCACACCCAGTTCAACTCAGTCATCAACAAGATCAAGCTGACCAAGCCGGACGTGATCTACGCCGCCGTGGTGGGCGGCTCGAACGTCGCCTTCTACAAGCAGCTCAAGGCGGCCGGCATCGACCTCAACAAGCAGACGCTGCTCACCATCTCGGTCACCGAGGACGAGATCGACGGCATCGGCGGCGAGAATTTCGCCGGCGCCTATAGCTGCATGAAGTACTTCCAGTCGCTCGACAACCCGAACAACAAGGACTTCGTCGCCGCCTTCAAGAAGATGTGGGGCGAGAAGACCGTGATCGGCGACGTCACCCAGGCCGCCTATCTCGGCCCCTGGCTGTGGAAGCTCACCGTGGAGAAGGCCGGCTCCTTCGACATCGACAAGATCGCCGCGGCCTCGGCCGGTATCGAGTTCCCCAAGGCGCCGGAAGGCTACGTCAAGATCCACCCGAACCACCATCTGTGGTCGAAGACCCGCGTCGGCCAGGCGCAGCTCGACGGCCAGTTCAAGGTGGTGTTCGAGACCCCCGAGCTGATCGAGCCCGATCCGTTCCCGAAAGGCTACCAGTGATCGCCTGAAGCTCCCACCCGGAGAGGGCGTCACGTCCTCTCCGGGGCTCTTTCCGTTGACGGAGACCGCGCCGCTCGCGCGCACGCCGGGGGATTCCTGATGTTTTCCGAATATTCGCTCACCGAACTCAGCTCCATCTTCCTGATGCAGGGCTTCGCCGGGCTGATCCTGTTCTCGGTCTTCCTGCTCATGGCGCTGGGGCTGGCCATCATCTTCGGCCAGATGGGCGTCATCAACATGGCGCATGGCGAGTTCATGATCCTCGGCGCCTACGTCACCTATTTCACCTCGCAGTTCTTCCTGAATTTCGTTCCCGGCCTGTTCGGCATCTATTTCTTCATCGCGATGATACTGGCCTTCTTCGTCACCGGCGCGCTCGGCATGGCGGTGGAATGGCTGATGATCCGCCGGCTCTACAAGCGCCCGCTCGACACGCTGCTCGCCACCTGGGGCCTCAGCCTCATTCTTCAGCAGCTCTACCGCTCCGTCTTCGGCCCGCGCGAGGTCGGCGTCGAGCTGCCGAGCTGGATGATGGGCTCGCTTCCTGTCACCGAGGTGGTGGAAGTGCAGATCAACGGCCTGTTCGTCATGGGCCTGACCATCGCCATCACGGTTGCCGTCGCTTTGCTCATGTACAAGTCGAACTGGGGCAAGCAGGTGCGCGCCGTGGTGCAGAACCGCGTCATGGCCGGCGCCGTCGGCATCGATACGGAAAAGGTCGACCGCTACACGTTCGGCCTCGGCTGCGGCATCGCTGGCGTCGCCGGCTCAGCCTTCACCATGATCGGCTCGACCGGCCCGACCTCCGGCCAGCTCTACATCGTCGACACCTTCCTGGTCGTCGTCTTCGGCGGCGCACAGAGCCTGCTCGGCACCATCGCCTCCGCCTTCACCATCTCGCAGGCCCAGTCGACCATGGAGTTCTTCCTCTCCGGCTCGATGGCCAAGGTCCTCACGCTGCTCGGCGTGGTCATCATCCTGATGCTGCGGCCCCAGGGCCTGTTCGTCATCAAGGTCCGTCGCTGAGGAGGCGCCCGATATGACCGCAACTGCCCCCAAATCCGGCCGCACCTTCTTCCTGCGCCCGCAGGACATGATCGGGATCGCGCTGCTCGCCCTCCTCCTCGTCGTCGTGCTGCCGCTGGCGCTGGATAATTTCCGCCTGCAATTCGTCGGCAAGTACCTGACCTATGCCTTCGTCGCGCTCGGCCTGGTGCTGTGCTGGGGCTATGCCGGCATTCTCTCGCTCGGCCAGGGCGTGTTCTTCGGCCTCGGCGGCTACTGCATGGCGATGTATCTCAAGCTGGAAGCCTCCAGCGTCGAGAACACCAAGATCCAGTCGACGCCGGGCATCCCGGACTTCATGGACTGGAACCAGATCACCGCCCTGCCCTGGTTCTGGGAACCGTTCCGCAGCTTCGGCTTCACCACCATCGCCGTCATCGTGGTGCCGGCGCTGTTCGCCCTTATCGTCGGCTTCGCCATGTTCAAGCGGCGCGTCGGCGGCGTGTACTTCGCCATCATCACCCAGGCGCTGGCGGCGATCCTCACCATCCTCATCATCGGCCAGCAGGGATATACCGGCGGCATCAACGGCATCACCGACCTGCGCACGCTGCACGGCTGGGACATCCGCACCGACAGCGCCAAGACCATCCTCTATTTCGTCTGCGTCGGCCTGCTGCTCACCTGCATCCTGCTCGCCTATTACGTGAAATCGTCCAAGCTCGGCCGCATCCTCGTCGCCATGCGCGACAAGGAGGACCGCGTGCGCTTCTCCGGCTACGACGTCTCCTCGTTCAAGATTTTCGTGTTCTGCCTGGCTGCCTCGCTCTCGGCCATTGGCGGGGCGATGTTCACGCTTCAGGTCGGGTTCATGTCGCCCTCCTTCGTGGGCATCGTGCCTTCGATCGAGATGGTCATCTACACCGCGGTCGGCGGGCGCCTGTCCATCCTCGGCGCGATCTACGGCACGCTGCTGGTGAACTGGGCGAAGACCTCCTTCTCCGAGAGTTTTCCGGAACTCTGGCTGTTCGGCCTCGGCGGCCTGTTCATCGCCGTGGTGCTGATTTTCCCGAACGGCATCGCCGGCCTCTGGCAGAGCTATGTCGCCCCGCGCCTCGGGCCGCTGTTCAGCGCCAGTGTGAAGCCCCGCGCCACCCCGCCGGCCTCCGGGCCGGTCGCCCCCGCCGCAGCCGAGTGAGGAGCGAAGCCCATGAACACCAGCGTCATCACCGACACCATGAACAAGGACTTCGTCCTCGCGGTCGAAGGGCTCACCGTCTCCTTCGACGGCTTCAAGGCAGTCAACGACCTGTCCTTCTATGTCGACGAGAACGAGATCCGCGTGATCATCGGCCCCAACGGCGCCGGCAAGACCACCGTGCTCGACCTGATCTGCGGGCGCACCAAGGCGACCACCGGCTCGATCCGCTTCAAGGACCGCGAACTGACCCGGATGAAGGAGCACGAGATCGTGCGCGCCGGCGTCGGCCGCAAGTTCCAGAACCCCTCGATCTACGAGGACCTCACCGTCTTCGAGAACCTGGAAATCTCCTACCCCAAGGGCCGTTCGGTGCTGGGGGCCCTCGCCTTCCGCCGCGACGCGGCGGTGAAGGAGCGGGTGCAGGAGATCGCCGAGACCATCTTCCTCGCCGACCAGCTCGACCAGCGCGCCGAATATCTCTCGCACGGCCAGAAGCAGTGGCTGGAGATCGGCATGCTGCTGATCCAGGACCCCGAACTCCTGATGCTCGACGAGCCGGTGGCCGGCATGAGCGTGTCCGAGCGCAAGAAGACCGCCGAACTGCTCAACACCATCATCAAGAACCGCTCGGTGATCGTGATCGAGCACGACATGAAGTTCGTCGAGGACATCGCTCACAAGGTCACGGTGCTGCACCAGGGCAAGATCCTCTCGGAAGGCTCCATGGCCAAGGTCCAGGCGGACCCCAAGGTCATCGAAGTCTATCTCGGCCATTGAGG
This sequence comes from Ancylobacter sp. VNQ12, assembly GCF_049445835.1. NCBI lineage: Bacteria > Pseudomonadati > Pseudomonadota > Alphaproteobacteria > Hyphomicrobiales > Xanthobacteraceae > Ancylobacter > Ancylobacter sp. VNQ12. The sequence goes on from NZ_JBMSDU010000017.1 coordinate 54,151, forward strand.
AGCACGGATCATGCTGAACGTCTCCGACCTCCACGTCTCCTATGGCGAGAGCGAAGTCCTGCACGGGTTGAACTTCAACGTCGCGCCCAACGAGATCATCGCCATCATGGGCCGCAACGGCATGGGCAAGACCACGCTCATGAAGTCGCTCATGGGCATCGTGCCGACCAAAAGCGGCAGCGTCTCCGTCGGCGCCACCGACATCACCAGGCTCAAGAGCTATGAGCGCGTGCACAACGGCGTCGCCTATGTGCCGCAGGGCCGCATGATCTTCTCCACCATGACGGTGCAGGAGAACATCGAGACCGGCCTCATCCCGCGCGGCGAGAGCAAGGTGCCGCCGGACATCTACGAGCTGTTCCCGGTGCTCTTGGAGATGAAGGGCCGGCGCGGCGGCAACCTCTCCGGCGGCCAGCAGCAGCAGCTCGCCATCGCCCGCGCGCTCGCCACTGCGCCCAAGGTGCTGCTGCTCGACGAGCCGACCGAGGGCATCCAGCCCTCCATCATCCGTGAAATGGCCCGCACGCTGAAGCGCATCCGCGACGAGCGCGGGCTATCCATCGTGGTCTCCGAGCAGGTGCTCTCCTTCGCCCTCGACATCGCCGACCGCGTGCTCGTCATCGAGAATGGCGAGATCGTCCACGAGGATCTGCGCGCCAACGTCGACGAGGCGAAGGTCGCACGATTCCTGTCCGTCTGAGACCCGAGGGGAAGGCTCCCTCGGGAGCGTCCCCTCCGAACTATCGCATTGAGCCCAAGGGGAACGGAGTGCGCCATGCCTGAGACACTGATTTCGGTCGATCTTTCCAAGCCCGCCACGGAAAACGAGTTTCTGCACAATCGCTGGCACCCGGACATTCCGATCGCCACCTGGGTCGAGCCCGGCGCCGACTTCCTGGTCGAGACGGTGGACTGGACCGGCGGCGCCATCGCCAATAACGATTCAGCCGACGACATCCGCGATGTCGACCTGTCGACGGTGCACTATCTCTCCGGCCCGATCGGCGTGAAGGGCGCCAAGCCCGGCGACCTCCTGGTGGTCGACATTCTCGACGCCGGCACGCTCAAAGGTCACGAATGGGGCTTCAACGGCTTCTTCTCCAAGAAGAATGGCGGCGGCTTCCTGACCGACCACTTCCCGCTCGCGCAGAAGTCGATCTGGCACTATGAGGGCATGTTCACCCGTTCCCGCCACGTGCCGGGCGTGGGCTTCGCCGGCCTCATCCATCCTGGCCTCATCGGCACCCTGCCCTCGCAGAAGCTGCTCGACACCTGGAATGCGCGCGAGCAGGCGCTGATCGACACCAACCCGACCCGCGTGCCCCCGCTCGCCAACCCGCCCGCGCCGAAGACCGCGCATCTCGGCAAGCTCGCCAAGGGCACCGACGCCTTCGACAAGGTGGCCGCGGAAGGCGCCCGCACCGTGCCGCCGCGCGAGCATGGCGGCAATTGCGACATCAAGGACCTGTCGCGCGGCTCGAAGATCTACTTCCCCGTCTATGTCGACGGCGCCGGCCTCTCCATGGGCGACATGCACTTCTCCCAGGGCGACGGCGAGATCACCTTCTGCGGCGCCATCGAGATGTTCGGCGCCTGGCTGCACATCAAGGTCGACCTGATCAAGAACGGCATGGAGATGTACGGGATTAAGAACCCGATCTTCAAGCCGTCGCCGATCACGCCGAACTACAAGGATTACCTGATCTTCGAGGGCATCTCGGTCGACGAGAGCGGCACCCAGCACTATCTCGACGCCAATGTCGCCTACCGCCAGGCCTGCCTCAACGCCATCGAATACATGAAGAAGTTCGGCTATTCCGGCGCACAGGCGCACTCGATCCTCGGCGTCGCCCCGGTGCAGGGCCATTTCTCGGGCGTGGTCGACATCCCGAACTCCTGCGCCACGCTGTGGCTGCCGACCGAGATCTTCGACTTCGACATCAAGCCCTCGGCAGCCGGACCGACCAAGTTCATCGACGGTTCGATCCAGATGCCGCTCTCGCCGGACCTTTGACCCCCGCTTAAGTCCGGCCTGCGGGGCGATGCCTGCATCGCCCCGCCTCCATCCGAGGAAACGCCCAGGGAAGCGGCACGCCGAAACGGCGGCCTGAAGCATCCAGACCGAGGGGACACCCATGCCCGTCTATGAATATCTTTGCGACGACTGCGGCGACTTCACCGCGCTGCGGCCGATGAGCGAATACCAGGCCCCGCAACCCTGCCCGGACTGCGGCACGCTCGCGCCGCGTGTCCTGCTGACGGCGCCGCATTTCTCGGGGCTTTCCCGCGAGAGCCGCATCGCCCATTCCACCAACGAGCAGGCGCGCCACGCGCCGATGAGCGTCGACGGCTACCGCGAGAAGCAGGAGCGCGCCAAGCATGCCGCCGGCTGCTCCTGCTGCTCGGGCGGCATGAAGAGCCGGACCAAGAAGAACCGCACCGCGACCTCCGCCTCCGGCGCCAAGAGCTTCCCCTCGGGGCGCCCGTGGATGATCAGCCATTGAGCTGAGGACCGGCCCACCTCACTCGCCGATCGCCACGCCCTCCCGGCGCGGGTCTGCCGCGCCGACCAGCCCATCCAGCGTGATCGCCACCGCCTGCACGCCCGACGTCATCGGCGCGGTCTTCACCTCGAAGCCGAACTTCCTAAGTTCCGGCGCCAGCGCCTCGGCACTCGTGCCTGCCTCGATCTCCACCGCCCCGAAGCGCGCCAGCACGTTCGGCGCGGCAATGGCCTGATCGAGCGGCATGCCCCAGTCCAGATGGGCGATCAGCGTCTTCGCGACATAGCCGATGATCTGGCTGCCGCCGGGCGAGCCCAGCGCCAGCACCGGCTTGCCGTCCCTCATGACGATCGTCGGCGTCATGGAGGAGCGCGGCCGCTTGCCCGGCTCCACCCGGTTGGCGATCGGCACGCCGTCCTTCTGCGAGCGGAAGGAGAAATCGGTCAGCTCATTGTTGAGCAGGAAGCCATGCACCATCAGCCGCGAACCGAAGCCGGCCTCGATGGTGGAGGTCATCGAGACGATATTGCCGTCCGCGTCGACGATCGTGATCTGCGTCGTCGAGGGCAGTTCCAGCGCCTCGTCATCGGCGCGCGGCTCGGCCATGGCGTGGTCCCAGGTCGGGTTGCCAGGCGCGACCTCGGGCAGCGCATCGTCGCCGGCCAGCAGCTTCGCGCGTGCGGCGAGATAGTCCCGCGCCAACAGTCCCTTGGTCGGCATCGGCACGAAGTCGCTATCGGCCATGTAGCGCTCGCGGTCGGCGAAGGCGAGGCGCGAGGCATCGGCGACCAGCCGCCACGCTTCCGGCGATTGCGGGCCGAGTGCCCCGAGATCGTAGGGCTCCAGCAGGCCGAGGATCTGCCCGAGCGTGAGCGCGCCCGAGCTCGGTGGGCCCATGCCGCAAGCCTCCAGCCCGCGATAGGCGGCGCAGACCGGTGCCCGCTCCTTCACCCGATATTCCCGCAGGTCGCCCAGCGCCAGCACGCCGGGATTGTCCCCCTCGCGCACCGTGCGCACGATGTCGGCCGCCAGCGCGCCGCCATAGAAGGCATCGGTGCCATATTGCGAGAGATGGCGCAGCGTCGCCGCATAGGCGGGGTTCTTCAACAGCGTCCCGGCCTTCAATGGCGCGCCGTCGGCGTCGAGGAAATAGGCCCGTGCCGCCGGGTTGCGCTTCAGCGTCTCGACATCGTCGGCAATCAGCCCGGCAAGGCGCGGCGACACCGTGAAACCCGCCTCCGCCAGCCCGATCGCCGGCCGGAACAGCTGCGCCCAGGCGATCTTGCCGTAGCGCCGGTGCACGGTTTCCAGCAGGCGGGGCGTGCCGGGCGTGCCGACCGACCGACCGCCGACCACCGCCGCCATGAAGGACAGCGGCTCGCCCTTCTCGTTCTGGAACAGGGTCGGCGTCGCCGCGCGCGGCGCAGTCTCGCGCGCATCGAAGGTGGTGAGCTCCCTCTTCGCGGCGTCCCAATAGACCAGGAAGGCGCCGCCGCCGAGGCCGGAGGACTGCGGCTCCACCAGCCCGAGCACGAGCTGCGTCGCCACCATGGCGTCGATGGCGCTGCCGCCGGCCCGGAGCGCCGCCGCGCCGGCCTGCGCGGCCAGCGGATTGGCGGCCGTCACCATCCAGTGTTTGCCCGTAGCGGACTTCGCCCCGGCCGTGACGGCGCCCGCCGCCTCCGGCGCCTGGCTGTCGGCGGCCTGCTGCGCTGTCGCCGGCAGCGCCAGCACGGCAAGCACGGCAATGGTCGTCAGCGTCCTGCGCATCGATCGTCCTCCTTCGCCAACACCGAAGATGTCACATCGTAACCGGATGTGAACACGCCGCGTCCGCAGGGGGATGACGAATCCGCGAATCGGTTTAATCTGAAGTCGTCGTCAACAATTGAAAGGAGGTGATCCAGTGTCTGATCGTCTTGATCCGCGGTTGTCGGTATCCGTGACCTGGACACTCGCCTCTTGCGAGGTCCGTGCCGCGTGACGCGACACTTTGCGCCGCCTACCCGGCGGTTACCGGACCGGACCGCGGTCTGACATGGGAAGGGCTGCTCGCGAGAGCAGCCCTTCTTTCTTGTCATCTATGTCGAACATATCGGTAATACTTTGCCGAAGCCCATCATCATCTATATCGACGCCGATGCCTGCCCGGTGAAGGACGAGACCTACCGGGTCGCCGCCCGCCATCGGCTCAAGGTGTTCCTCGTCGCCAATTCCTTCATCGCCGTCCCGCGCGACGTCGAGGTGGAGCGCGTCATTGTGCCTTCGGGGCTCGATATCGCCGACGACTGGATCGCCGAACGCGCGGAGGAAGGCGACCTCGTCATCACCGCCGACGTGCCGCTCGCCGCGCGTGTCGTCGCCAAGGGCGCCGAAGCCATCGGGCCGACCGGAAAGCCCTTCACCGCCTCCTCCATCGGCATGCAGCTCGCCACCCGCAACCTGATGCAGGACCTGCGCGAGGCCGGCGAGATTACCCGCGGCCCCCGCCCCTTTTCGCCCCGCGACCGCTCGGAATTCCTGCAGGCGCTGGAAAGAGCGGTGATGCGGCTGAAACGGAAAGGCTTCCTCGCGGGTTGAAGGTTCAGCCCGAAGGAGACGCCCATGATGCTGCAAGCCTGCCTGAACGGTTCGCGGAGCAAGGAATTCTACGCCTTCACCCCACTCAGCCCGGCGGAACTGGCGACCGATGCCGCCGCCGTCGTCGCGGCTGGTGCGAGCGAACTGCATGTCCATCCGCGCAATGGCGACGGCATCGAGACGCTGGAGGCAGCTCCGGTCGCCGCGGCGCTGGAGGCCATCCGTACCCGCGTTCCCGGCGTGCCGGTCGGCATCTCCACCCATGCCGGCATCGCGGTCGGCGCGGCCGGGCGCCTGGCGGCGGTGGAGGCATGGACCGTGCTGCCGGACTACGTCTCGGTCAATCTCGTCGAGCCGGATGCACCCGAGATGATCCGCCTCGCGCTGTCGCGCGGCATCGGCATCGAGGCCGGGCTGTGGTCGGCCACCGATGCCGAGCGCTTTGTCGCTCTGCCGCAAGCGCGCGAGGCGCTGCGCATCCTCATCGAGATCAACGAGCAAGACGAGGCGGAAGGGCTGGAAGCGGCCGCCGCCATCCGCAAGGTGCTGGCCCGCGCCAGCCTCGATGTTCCTGTGCTGCAACACGGGTACGATGCCAGCAAATGGCCGCTCTACCGCGACGCCCTGCTGCGCGGCCTCGATGCCCGCATCGGTCTGGAGGACGGCAAGCTTCTTCCCTCGGGCGAAGAGGCGGCAGACAATGCCGCGCTGATCAAGGCGGCGTTCCTGCTGGCGCGGGTGCCGCCCGATCCGGCCGTTGCGCGCTGACCTATCGGGGGTTCAGCGCACCGGCTCGTTACGCGGCGCGGTCGGGATCAGTGCCGAGACATGCCGGTCACTTTCGCGCTCGCTGCCCTGCAAGCCAGCCGCTACGCCCGCGCGATCGCCCTCCGGGCGATTCTGGCTCATCTTCTGCTTTCCCTCGACTCGGGAGATCGGCAAGCGGACGCCGACGATCCCCTTCAGCTGGGACTGGATGAACGGCTCCGGCGCGTCGGAAACGGACCACGGCTCGGCGAGCGGCTGTTCGTGGAGTTCGGTCAGGCGCGTGACCTGCTCCAGCAACCGCGCGGGATCGTCGAAGAACTCGACCGGCCCGTAGGCATGGACGGCGACATAGTTCCAGGTTGGCACGACCTTGCCGTGCTCCTGCTTCGAGACGTACCAGGACGGCGTCACATAGGCATCGGGCCCGGAAAAAATGACAAGCGCCTCGGCGAGCGGCGGCGCCTGCCATTGCGGATTGGCCTTCGCCATATGTCCGTAGAGCGTGCCATGCGTGCCTTCGGTTTCGTCGAGGAACAGCGGCAATGGTGTCGCGATCAGACCGTCGACTGTAGCGGTGACGAGCGTCGACAGCCGGGCGGCGCGCATGATCAGCCGCAAGGTGGCCGGATCGTCTTCACGGAAAGCGGGCGGCGTGTACATGGGTCGGCACCGGGTCTGGCGTGACGGAGAACCATTATGTCACCGCCAGCCGAGCCTCGTCATCCCGGGCGCCGCGAACCGCCCATCTTTGATCCTCACCCCGAATTCCTCAGCCCCGCCGAGATACCGTTGATGGTGAGCTGGATGCCTTGCAGCACCTTCTCGTCGGTGTCGTTGCTGCGATAGGCGCGCAGCAGTCCGACCTGCACATGGTTGAGCGGGTCGATGTAGGGGAAGCGCGCGCGGATCGAGCGGTCGAGCAGCGGGTTGGAGCCGAGCAGCTTGGGCTGCTGGGAAATCGCCAGCAGCGCGTCGATCGCCTCCTGATGCTCGGCGCGGATGCGCCCGAAGATGGCCTCGCGCAGTTCCACATCCTCCACCAGCTTCGCATAGCGCGAGGCGATGGCGATGGAGCTCTTGGACAGCACCATGTCCATATTGGAGAGCTGGGTGCGGAAGAACGGCCACTCCCGGTACATCTCCTGCAAGAGCGGCAGGCCATCCGGGTTGCGCGCCAGCCAGGACTTCACCGCCGTGCCGAAGCCGTACCAGCCCGGCAGCATCAGCCGGCACTGCGCCCAGGAGAACACCCAGGGGATGGCGCGCAGATCCTCGATCCGCCGCGTCTTCTTGCGCGAGGCCGGGCGCGAGCCGATGTTCAGCGTCGCGATCTCGTTGATGACGGTGGATTCCCAGAAATAATCCTCGAAGCGCGGGGTCTCGTAGACCAGCGCGCGATAGGCGTTGAAGGCCGCGTCGGAGAGTTCCTCCATCACGGTGAGGTACTGCTCGCGCGGCGCCTTGGCATCGCCGGAGAGCAGCGTCGCCTCCATGGTCGCGGCGGCGAGGATTTCGAGGTTGCCGCGCCCCACCGCCGGGTTGGAGTACTTGGACGAGATGATCTCGCCCTGCTCGGTGATGCGGATGGCGCCCTGCACCGCCCCGCCCGGCTGGGCGAGGATGGCGTCGTAGCTCGGCCCGCCGCCGCGACCGACCGAACCGCCCCGGCCGTGGAACAGCCGCAGCCGCACGCCATGGCGCTTGAACACCTCGATCAGTTCGATCTCGGCCTTGTAGAGCTCCCAGCCCGAAGTGACGAAGCCGCCATCCTTGTTGCTGTCGGAATAGCCGAGCATCACCTCCTGCATGCCGCCGCGGCTGTCGACCAGCTTGCGGTATTCCGGCAGACGGAACATCTGCTCCATCACCTTGGCGGCGTTGCGCAGATCCTCGATGGTCTCGAACAGCGGCACGATGTTCACGGCAGCCGAGCCCGCCGGGTCGACGAGACCGACCTCCTTCAACAGCAGCGCCAGCTCCAGCATGTCCGAGACGCCCTCGGCCTTGGAGATGATGCAGGTCTGGATCGCCTCCGGGCCGTAGATCTGATGGATGCGCGCGCAGGTGCGCAGCATGTTCATCTCGCCGACCGTCTCGTCGGAATAGGCGGCGAAGGGCGAGGTCAGCGGGCGCGCCGTGGTCAGCTCGCGCAGCAGCAGCGCGACGCGGGTGCCTTCGGGCAGCGCCTTGTAGTTGGTGCCGGGCGCGGCGACCTCGAACAGCTCGGCGACGCAGCGCTCATGCACATCCGAATTCTGCCGCGAATCGAGAATGGCGAGATGGAAGCCGAAGGCATCCACCGCCCGGCGCAGGTCGCGCAGCTTGCCCCGCGCGATGGCGGCGGACTTGTGCGCCTTCAGCGAGGCGTCGATCACGTCGAGATCCGCGCGCAGCTCGGCCGCCGAGCCATAGGCCCTGGCGGCCGGCTTCACAGTGAGGCCGACCAGCTCGGCAACCTCCAGCCGGAAGGCGGTGGCACGCAGCCGGTCGGCAATGGCGGTGGCGGCGAGGCGATAGGGCTCGTTGCGCCGGTGCGGCGACAGGTCGGGCGAGGAATCGACCAGCGACAGCAATTCGTCCGACACCTTCACGCGGATGGTGCTGATCGACAGCTCCCCGCCGAGCGCGTCCAGTTCGTCGAGATAGAATTTGATCGCCAGTGCGCTTTGCATGCGCATCGTCTCGCGGGTGACGTCGGCGGTGACGAAGGGGTTGCCGTCACGGTCGCCGCCGATCCAGCTGCCGATGCGCAGGAAGGAGGCAAGCTCTCCCGAGGCTTCCCCCTCGATGGCGGCGAGGCGATCCTCCAGCGCCGCATAGAGCTTCGGCAGCTGCCGCAGGAAGGTGTAGTCGTAATAGGCGAGGCCGTTTGCCACCTCGTCCAGCACGGTCAGCTTGGTCTTGCGCAGCAGATTGGTCTGCCACAGCGTCAGCACGCGCCGGCGCAGTTCCTCGGCGGCCTGTTCCTGCTCCTCGGGCGTCGGGTCGAGCCGGGCGCGGTCGGCCAGCAGCTCGGCGATGCGCATCTCATGGGTCAAAGTCGAGCGGCGTCGCACCTCGGTCGGGTGCGCGGTCAGCACCGGGCTCGCATGCGCGGTGGCGAAGAACTTGCGCAGATCGGCAATGGAAATGCCCGCCGCGCGGGCGCGCTCCAGCGCATTCGCCACCGTGCCGGGACCGGGCGGGCGCCCGCTCGCGGCGGCCGAGCGCATGCGGCGGATGACGTTCTGGTCCTCGGCGATGTTGGCGAGATGCGAGAAATAGCTGAAGGCGCGCACGATCGAGATCGTCTGGTCGGCGCCGAGATCGCTCAGCATCGCCTCGAGTTCATGGCGCGCGCCCTCGTCCTCCTCGCGGTGGAAGCGCGTCGACACGCGGCGGATGCGCTCGACCAGCTCGTAGATCGGCTCGCCTTCCTGGTCGCGCAGCGTATCGCCCAGCACGCGGCCGAGCATGCGGATGTCCTCGCGCAGCGACAGGTCGAGATCGGCATCGACATCATGTTCGGCATCGGAAAGGGCGATGGTGAGTGCGACGGACATGGCGATGCTCCTTTAGGCGTACAACGAACTTAGCAATTAGCATGCCGGCCATGACAGCCTAGAGCACGGACGCGGATGTCGCAGGCATCGGCGCGCGTTCCTGTGGGAAAAAGCGGGGCGGTAGCCGGGTGTCGCTGCGGCAGATGCGCAACAGCTTTCGGATTGTTTCGGTTTGCCGTGGTTCCGCCCCGATTGTGAACCAAATGGCCGCGAATATGAATGTGCGGCTCAGGAATGGTTCACGGAGAATCGTTCATATTCAGAGCCGTACAATGGGTGACGTCGGCAGCGGCGCCACCAGATGAATGAGGAACCGGCACTGCCGGACGAATTGTAGCCGCCGCGTATGCGTATCAGGAAGGACGCCGTCATGCCCCCCGTCGTGAACCATGCTGAGGTTCAGACCCTCGCCAATATCCGCCAACCCAAGCAGCTTCTTGCCGGCCAGCATCTTGCCGGCCAGCCCGCCGCCGTCGCCGGCGACAAGAAGGTAGCGCCCGTCGCGGCCCCGGTCGGCTCGATCGCCGCCATCGAATCCGCGCTCGGCTTCTGATTTCGCGCCTCGCCGTTTTGGTGAAGCCGCGTCAGGCGGAGGCGCGCAGGGCCGCGCCTCACGTGAATGTGTGCCGGTGCCCGACCTTGGGCGACAAGGGATCGCCCGGCTTTGGCAACGACCTCGCAGTTGTCTCTGTGTTCTCGCCCGATGACAAACGGCGCGGGCGCCTCCATATGGTGACGTAGCGGTACCTGCCGCCGTTTCGATCATGGACCGAGAGAGGCCTGCCCCTTGACGACCCTTCGCTTCCGTTCCGCCGCCGTGCGCGCCGCGCTGGCGGCTCTGTTCATCGCCGCCGGGGTGCTCGTCGCCACCGACTTCGCGGAGGCGCGCGCCGGCCGCAGCATGAGCTTCGGCAGCCGCGGCACCCGCACCTGGTCGACGCCGGCCCCCACGCCCACCGCCCCGACCGCCACGCCGATGCAGCGCTCGGCCACCCCGCAGAGTCAGATGGGCCAGACCGCGGCGCGTGCGCCGGGCACCCAGCCGGGCGGCTTCTTCAATCGCGGCGGCTTCATGGGCGGGCTGATGGGCGGCCTGCTCGGTGCCGGCATTTTCGGCCTGCTGATGGGTTCCGGCTTCTTCTCCGGCCTCGGCAGCCTCTCCGGCATTCTCGGCCTGCTGCTGCAGGTCGGCCTGATATTCCTCGTCGTCCGGTTCGTCATGGGTTGGCTGCGCAGCCGCAACCAGCCGTCCTATGCCGGCGGCCCGAATCCGGGTGTCGGCGGCCCCGGCCCGATGCAGCGCAGCGCGCTCGATGATACGCCTTCGCCGGCAACCGGCGCCGGCGGCGCTCCCGGCCGCTTCGGCTTCGGCGGCGGCCTGCGCGGCAAGCCATTGCAGCTTGCGGCCGGCGATTTCGACACCTTCGAGCGCACGCTCACCGAGGTGCAGGAGTCCTATGGCCGCAACGACCGCGCGACGCTGGCCCGGCTCACCACGCCGGAAATGCTCGGCTATCTCGGCGAGGAACTGGACGAGCTTGCCCGCGACGGGCTTGAGAACCGCCTCACCGACGTGAAGCTGCTGCAGGGCGACCTGTCGGAAGCCTGGTCCGAGGAGAACCGCGACTATGCCACCGTCGCCATGCGCTACGAGCTGAAGGACGCGATCTTCGAGCGCGCCACCGGCCGCCTCGTGCAGGGCGACGCGGATCGTCCGGTTCAGGCGATCGAGTTCTGGACCTTCACGCGCGAGCGCGGCGGCGACTGGAAGCTCAGCGCCATCCAGCAGGGCCGGGTGTGATACGGCCGACGGATCATCGGCTGATCGACATCATCGAACGTTAGGCGATTCCGCTCCATCATCCTCCCTGCGCCGGCCCTCTGGCGCAGGGAGGATTTTTTATGATCAGGACAATCGCCCGGAAAGTTCTCGCGCTCGCCGCTGCGTTCGCGATAACCGGCGCGCCGATCGCCGCCAATGCCTGCACATCCTTCATCGTGAAGGCCAGGGACGGCTCCGTCATCTATGGCCGCACGATGGAGTTCAGCCTGCCGTTGCAATCGCAGCTCATCGTGCTGCCGCGCAGCCATGCCTATAAGGGCACCGGCCCAGACGGTACGGCAGGCACCGGCCTCGGCTGGACCGGCAAATACGGCGTGGCCGGCGCCAACGGTCTCGGCCTTCCGGTGGTCATCGACGGACTGAACGAGAAGGGGCTGGCCGGAGGCATGCTGTTCTTCCCCGGTCTCGCCCAGTTCGAGGAGGTCGCACCGGGCGAAGCCGGCAATTCCATCGCCTCCTTCGAGATGCTGACCTTCATCCTCTCCAGCTTCGCCACCGTCGAGGAGGTGAAGGCCGGCTTGCCCAGGATCAAGGTCAGCCGCGCCCCGCAGGCGGCCTTCAAGGGGCCGGTGCCGCTGCATGTCACGCTGCACGACGCCTCGGGCGCCAGCCTCGTCATCGAATATGTCGGCGGCCAGCTCACCCTGCACGACAATCCCACGGGCGTACTGACCAACGCCCCCGCCTTCCCGTGGCACGTCGCCCATCTCGGGCTCTACGGCAACCTGTCGGCCAATGAGCCAGCGACGCGGCAGGTGAACGGGCTGGCGCTGGCGTCGCCCTCGACCGGCGCGGGCATGCACGGCATCCCCGGCGATTTCCTCTCGCCGTCACGCTTCGTGCGCGCCTTCATGCTGGTCGACAGCCTGCCGGAACTGCCGGACGGCCTCGCGGCGATGAACGCGGCGCGGCACATACTGAACAATTTCGACATCCCGCCCGGCGCCATCGCCACACAGGCCGGCTCGGCGACGGGTGGCGGCGTCGCCGGCTTCGAGACCACGGAATGGACCGCCGTGGCCGACCTCAAGGCACGCACCTACGCGATATGGGATTATGCCAACCAGACGCCGCGCTATCTCGATCTCGACAAGCTCGACTTCGACGCCAAGGCGATCAAGCTGATCCCCTTCGACCAGAAGCCGGACTACATCGACCTTTCCGGCAAGTGACGGCGGTGCGGCGGAGCGCGGCCCCGCGTGCCTCCGCCGCCCGGCTCACTCCAGCGGGTCGCGGCCGTAGTGGTTCGTGCCGGGCGTGCCCTTGATCATGAACCAGAAGAAGATCACCAGCGCGCCGATGCCGGTCAGGCCGATCAGCAGCCACCAGCCGGTGCGGTCCATGTCGTGGAAGCGCCGGGCGCCGACCGCGAGCGAGGGCAGGATCAGCAACAGACCGACGATGGTGCTGATCGGGGTAAAGACGTCGACGGCGCCGACATAGCTCGCATCGCCGAAATGGACGAGGGCGAAGGTACCGAACAGGGCGGTGTCGAGAAATGCCGTTATCCAGTTCAGGACGATCGAGAACAGCACCCACCACCAATATTCCGAGCGCGGCGCGCGGCCGGAAAAGGTGGCGTAGTTGTTCAGAACGCTGGATACCGCCTGACCGAAATTCATGATGTTCCCCCGACGCCTGGTCGCCCAACCCCTGATCGCCACGCCGTGCCGGACGCGGACGCGGTATCATAGGCCCTTCTTCGGAGCCGTGAAACTCGCCCGATTGGGAAATCCCGCCCGGACGGGTTAGAAGGCGTGCCGGCCCGCGGCCGGCGAATGACCGAGACGCCCAGGGAGAGGCGCGCATGCAGTTCAACATCGAGGACAGTCCGGGCACCGAGGTCCGGGCGATGATCGACCGGGGCCTCGACGCCTTCAACGACACCAAGGCCGGCCCGCCCAATGCGCGCGACCTGTGGGTGATGGCGCGCGGCACCGGCGGCAGCGTGCAGGGCGGACTGAAGGGCCGCACCTATTATGGCTGGCTGTTCATCGACTGGCTGTGGGTTTCCCCGGCCTGTCGCGGCACGGGCATCGGCGCGGGGCTTGTCGCCGCGGCGGAGAAGGAGGCGCTGCGGCGCGGCTGCATCGGCGCCTATGTCGACACATTCAACTTCCAGGCGCCGGAATTCTACGTCCGACAGGGCTACGAGGAATTCGGCCGTCTCGGCGACTTCCCGCCCGGCCATGCCTGCGTCTGGCTGAAGAAGCGCTTCAAGGCCCCGGAGACGCCGGCGGCCTGAGTTTAACGCCCCAAGACATTAGCGCCCCAAGACATTAGCGCCCCTTGCGGCGTCCGCCCTTGCGGTGGCCCTTGGTCATCGGGTCGGGCCGCTCCGGGCGGACCCAGTCCTCGACGCGCAGCGGCTCGACGCGGTCGGTGCCCGGCCCCATGTCGTCCAGCGAGGGCCGCACGAGGCGTGAGCCGGCTCCGTCCACGTCATAGCGCGCCTGCGCCTCGTCCGCCCGCGCCTCGTGGCCGGACGACACATGGCCGGGCGAGGAGCGCGGCCCGGACTTTCCGCCCCCCCGGCCCTTCTTCTCCGGCAGATTGGCCGAGCGGCCATATTTGCGCTCGCCGCGATAGCCGCCGGTGCGGTCGTCGACGCTGTCCTGCCGCGCCAGCGGATCGTCGGAGACGGCGAGCTCGGTCGCCTGCAGCCGCTTGACCTCGTCGCGCAACCGCGCCGCCTGCTCGAAGTCGAGATCGGCGGCGGCCGCGCGCATGCGCTTCTCGAGATCGGCGATGACCGTGGCGAGGTTGTTGCCATAGGTCACCGCGCCCTCGGCCAGCCCGGCATCGACCGTCACATGGTCACGCTCATAGACGCTGTTGAGAATGTCGCCGATCGCCTTCTTCACGCTTTCCGGCGTGATGCCGTGCTCGACGTTCCACGCGATCTGCTTGGCGCGGCGGCGCTCGGTCTCGGCCATCGCCCGCTCCATCGAGCCGGTGATGTTGTCGGCATAGAGCAGCACCCGCCCGTCGACGTTTCGCGCCGCGCGGCCGATGGTCTGGATCAGCGAGGTCTCCGAGCGCAGGAAGCCTTCCTTGTCGGCGTCGAGGATCGCCACCAGCCCGCATTCCGGGATATCGAGGCCCTCGCGCAGCAGGTTGATGCCGATCAGCACGTCGAACGCCCCGAGCCGCAGGTCGCGCAGGATCTCGATGCGCTCAATCGTGTCGATGTCCGAATGCATGTAGCGCACGCGGATGCCGTTCTCGTGCAGATATTCCGTCAGGTCCTCCGCCATCCGCTTGGTCAGCACCGTCACCAGCGTGCGATAGCCCTTGGCCGCCGTGGCGCGCACCTCGCCCAGCAGGTCGTCGACCTGCGTGCGGGCCGGGCGCACCTCGACCTCCGGGTCGACGAGGCCGGTCGGGCGGATGACCTGCTCGACGAACACGCCGCCGGTGCGCTCCATCTCCCATTTGCCGGGAGTGGCGGAGACATGCACGGTCTGCGGGCGCATCGCCTCCCATTCCTCGAAGCGCAACGGCCGGTTGTCCATGCAGCTCGGCAGGCGGAAGCCATATTCCGCCAGCGTCGCCTTGCGACGGAAGTCGCCGCGATACATGGCACCGATCTGCGGGATGGTCACATGGCTCTCGTCGCAGAAGATCAGCGCATTGTCGGGGACATATTCGAACAGCGTCGGCGGCGGCTCGCCCGGCTGGCGCCCGGTGAGCCAGCGCGAATAGTTCTCGATGCCGGCGCAAGAACCAGTCGCCTCCATCATCTCCAGGTCGAAGGTGCAGCGCTGCTCCAGCCGCTGCGCTTCGAGATAGCGGCCCATGCCGTTCAGCTCGTCAAGCCGGTGCTTCAGCTCCGCCTTGATGCCCTGCGTCGCCTGGATCAGCGTCGGGCGCGGCGTCACATAATGCGAGTTGGCGTAGAGCTTGACGAATTTCAGCTCCTGCGACTTCTGACCCGTGAGAGGATCGAATTCCTGGATGCTCTCCACCTCGTCGCCGAACAGCGAGACGCGCCAGGCACGGTCCTCGTAATGCGCCGGGAAGATCTCGATCACGTCGCCGCGCACCCGGAAGGTGCCGCGGCCGAAATCGGCCTGGGTGCGCTTGTATTGCAGCGCCACCAGGTCGGCGAGAACCTGGCGCTGGTCGAGGCGCTCGCCGACCTCGATCTTGAAGGTCATCGAGGCATAGGTCTCGACCGAGCCGATACCGTAGATACAGGACACCGAGGCGACGATGATGACGTCGTCGCGCTCCAGCAGCGAGCGCGTGGCCGAGTGGCGCATGCGGTCGATCTGCTCGTTGATCGACGATTCCTTCTCGATGAAGGTGTCGGTGCGCGGCACGTAGGCTTCCGGCTGGTAGTAGTCGTAATAGGAGACGAAATACTCCACCGCATTGTCGGGGAAGAAGCTCTTGAACTCGCCATAGAGCTGCGCCGCCAGCGTCTTGTTCGGCGCCAGCACCAGCGCCGGCCGTTGCAGGCGCTGGATGACATTAGCCATGGTGAAGGTCTTGCCCGAGCCGGTGACGCCGAGCAGCACCTGGTCGCGCTCGCCCTCCTTCGCCGCCTTGCACAGCTCCTCGATCGCCTGCGGCTGGTCGCCATTGGGCGTGTAGTCCGACTTCAGCACGAATTCGACGCCGCCTTCGGACTTCTCCGGCCGGGCGGGGCGATGGGGCACCCACACTTGTCCGTCGACTTCCGGGCGACCGGTCTCGATCAGCGCCGTGAGTGCGGCGACGGTGGCGGAGGCACCCGAGGTCGGCGCCACGCCGAGCTTCTCGGCGAGGACGGGATCAAGGGTGGCGGATTGCGCGGGCTCGAAGGCGCGCTGGGAGCGCTCCGCGAATCCGCCGGGACGTGCAGCTTTGGCCATGGCGCGAATATGGGGCGTCCCGTCCGCCGATGGAAGGGTGGCAGCTCGCCTCAAAAGAAATCGAACGGGCCCGGAAAGCAGCCGATCGGCACGAAATGCGTGACCAGCCCCGTGCCCGGCCGCCACTGGTGCAGCAGCATGGCCGGCGGTTCGACATAGGAGGCCGGCTCGGCCTCGGGAGCGAGACGCAGCGCGATGGCGGTGGTGGTGCTCGGCGCCGTCAGCAGCATCGTGCCGCCGAAGCGTAGCTGCATGAAGCGGTGGATATGGCCGCACAGCACGCGCTCGACATTGGCGTGGCGGGCGACGACGGCGGCGAGGCGCTCTCCACCCCGGCAGTTGTACTCGTCGATGTAGTGGATACCGCTGGCGAAAGGCGGCTGGTGCATCATCAGCAGCGTCGGCCGCTCCGGCTCGGCGGCCAGGGTCGCCTCCAGCCAGATGGCCGCGGCATTGTCGAAATCGCCATGATGCTCGCCGGGGACCGTCACATCGAGCGCCACGATGCGCACCGGCCCATGGTCACCGACCACGAAATGCAGCGGGCCGGTGGCCGGCAGATGCGCATGGGCGGCGAAACAGGCGCGGAACGCCTCCCGCTCGTCGTGATTGCCGGGGATGACCAGCAGCGGCAGCCCGATGCCCGCCAGCATCTCGGCCGCCACCGCATATTCCTCTGCCGTGCCCTCCTCGACGACATCGCCGGTGATCAGCACGAGGTCCGGGCGCGGGTCGAGCGCGGCAAGATGCGCCAGCCCCGCCGCGAACATGGCGTTGGAATCAACCACCCCCTGATAGAGCTGGCCGCGCGGACGCAGATGTGGGTCGGAGAGATGGGCGATGAGCATGTCGGCTCCGGCGAAAGGCACCGGAATATACCGCCCGAAACCTTCGACCTGGCAAGGCGGCGCGGGCCCCACCCGCACCGCCTCCCGTTACCGGACCCCTATTGCGTCCGCAGATTGCGCGGCAGGGGCACGATGGCGAACACCATGGTCTTGCCGGTGACGCTGTCGCGCGTCTCGTTCCGAAGCTTGGCTTCGAGCTTGGGTTGCAGCGCTTCGAGCGTCAGCGCCAACTCGCCCCCCGCGCCCCACTCGTGCTTGCGGCTGAGCACGATGTCGCCGGTGTAGATCGACTCGACCTGGTAGACCGCGAACAGCGGATCGACATTGCCGAACCAGCGCTGGCAGTCCTCGCGCCGGCGCAGCCGGTCGAACACGGTCTGCGCATCGCCGTGGGTGATGCCGGTCTTGGTGACATTGGCGAGCTTGAGGTCGTAATAGGTCGTGAGATCGCCCTTCAAGCCGGCGCTGACCAGCATCGTCTTGATGCCGGAAAGGCCGCCGCTGCCCGAAAACCCGTCAGTGACGTCGAAGCTGGTGACGCCGACCGGTTCGAGCTGCTGCACCCCATGCAGATCGAGCGTCGTGAAACAGAGCGGCTCGATCGCCACAGGCGAACCGAAATCGGCCGTCGGCTTCTCGCGGGCATAATAAAGCGAGCCGATCCGCACATCCTGTTGCGGTGGCTTGATCGCCCGCGCCTCGATCCAGTTTCCAGGCAGCGCTCCCGGCGCGGAAGCGGGTGGCCCCGCCCTGCCGTTGCAGCCGGCAAGCGCAAGCATCGACACGAAAGCGAATCCCACCGCGTAGCGCATCCTCACCCCCATCGTTGGATGCACTAGCGCTAATTTAAAACTATAGGTTGTCAATATTTCCGAATGCAACCTTCTAGGAAATTCTCGAGGAATATGTGCGGTGTTGCGCAATGTCCGCGTCGGGTCGCGGGAGCACCGCCCTTTCAAGCGACATCTGCCCAGATGACAGCCAGACGAGAGAGAAGCCCCACGGACGGCAGCTCGGAAACGTCGCATTATAAATCAAACACTTACGGAATTTTTGATTAAAATTTCATCATTGGCATAACTCATGCATGCATTCATGTATGCAACAAGGCGGCCGCGGCCGCCATGCTCCGGAGCCGCCATGCCCGATTCGCTTCTTGCCGCCGAGCCGACGCCGCTCGCCTTCGACCCCGCCCGCACCGCGCTGGTCATCATCGACATGCAGCGCGACTTTCTCGAACCCGGCGGCTTCGGCGAGACGCTGGGCAACGACGTGTCGCTGCTGCAGGCGGCCGTCGGCCCCTGCAATGCGGCGCTCAAGGCCGCCCGCGCCGCCGGCCTGCTGGTCATCCACACCCGCGAGGGCCACCGCCCGGACATGGCCGATGCGCCTCCCGCCAAGGTGGAGCGCGGCGAGCCGACCACGCGCATCGGCTGTGCCGGGCCGATGGGCCGCATCCTCATTCGCGGCGAGCCCGGTCACGACATCATCGCCGAACTCTACCCCGCCGCCGGCGAGGTGGTGCTCGACAAGCCCGGCAAGGGTGCCTTCTACCAGACCGACCTCGAACTGATCCTCAGGAATCGCGGCATCGACACGCTGCTGGTGGCCGGCGTCACCACCGAGGTCTGCGTCCACACCACCATCCGCGAGGGCAATGACCGCGGCTACCGCTGCGTGGCGCTGGCCGATTGCTGCGCCTCCTATTTCCCGGAGTTCCACCGCATCGGCCTCGAGATGATCAAGGCGCAGGGCGGCATCTTCGGCTGGGTGTCCGGCTCCTCGGCGCTCATCGCCGCGCTCGGCAACAAGGCGCAAGCCGCCTGACCGCCGCCTGACCTCACCATTGCTTGCGTGCCCGTCCGCGCCGCCCGGCGCCCAACCGTTGCAAAAGGGGATTTTTGTCCATGTCCGCCAGTGAGATGACCCCGATATCGCCCTCCCGCATCGGCATGCGGCCGACGCTGTGGACCAAAGGCGACTGGAATGCCCTGTTCGGCTTCGGCACCAATATTCTCGTCAATATGCTGGTGCTCACCGGCCTCCTGCAGTTCGTGCTGAAGATGCCGCCCGAGATCGTGTTCGGCCGCATCCTGCCGGCGGTCGGGCTGATGATGTTCCTCTCCACCGCCTATTACGCCTTTCTCGGCTACCAGCTGGCCAAGAAGACCGGCCGCGACGATGTCTGCGCCCTGCCCTCCGGCATTTCCGTGCCGCACATGTTCGTCGTCACCTTCGTCATCATGCTGCCGATCGGCGCCGCCACCGGCGATCCGATCCAGGGCTGGGAGGCGGGCCTCGTCTGGGTGTTCTTCCAGAGCTTCATCCTGATGATCGGTGGCTTCGTGGCACCGTACATCCGCAAGATCACCCCGCGCGCGGCTCTGCTCGGCACGCTGGCGGGCGTGTCCATCGCCTTCATCTCCATGCGCCCGGCCTTCGAGATCTTCACCACCCCGGTCATCGGCCTCACCTGCTTCGCCATCATCATGGTGAGCTGGTTCGGCGGGGTGAAATATCCCAAGGGCATTCCCGCCGGCCTCGTCGCCATCGCTGTCGGCATGATCATCGCCTGGGGCTCGACCGCGCTCGGGCTGAACTATGGCGGCATGAGCGTCGCCAATGTCGGCGCGGCCATCTCCAATTTCGGCTTCTCCGTGCCGCTGCCGGCCTTCGACCACGTCTTCCACGGCTTCAACTATCTCGGCGTCATCCTCGTCACCGCCATCCCCTTCGGCATCTACGATCTCGTCGAAGCGATGGACAATGTGGAGAGCGCCGAGGCCGCGGGCGACCACTATCCCACCACCCGCGTGCTCACCGCCGACGGCGTAGTCAGCCTCATCGGCTGCCTGATGGGCAATCCCTTCATCAACGCCGTCTACATCGGCCACCCCGGCTGGAAGTCGATGGGCGGGCGCATCGGCTATTCCGCTGCCACCGGGCTGATGGTGATCGTGCTGTCCTGGTTCGGCATCATCGCCCTGCTGCTGGCGCTGATCCCGGTCGTCGCCATCTCGCCGATCCTGCTTTATATCGGCATGCTCATCGGCGCGCAGGCGTTCCAGACCACGCCGGTCAAGCACGCGCCTGCCGTCGTGCTGGCGATCACCCCGCACCTCGCGGCCTGGGCCAAACTCCTGATCGACAATTCGCTCGGCCTCGCCGGCACCTCCGCCGCCGCCATCGGCATCGAGAAGATGGGCGCGGTCGGCGTGCTCTATCACGGCATCGAGGTGATGGGCGGCGGCGCTATCCTCGTCGGCCTCGTGCTCGGCGCCATCGGCGTGTTCGTGGTCGAGCGCAAATTCGTCGAGGCCTCGGCCTTCGCCCTGGCCGGCGCGGTGCTGACCTTCTTCGGCTTCATGCATGGCGAGACGGTGGGCATCGCCGTCACCCCCGGCGTGGCGCTCGCCTATGTCATCGTCGCCGGCTTCCTCTTCGCCTGCTCCAAGCTGGCCGTCGTCGAGGCGACGGACAGGCTGCCCGAAAGCGCCCATGCCGCTCCGGCGGAATAGGCGCTTCCGCCTTCGAGCCTCCGGGGGGCGGATCGAAGCGGCTTGAGACGGCGCGGCACATCGCACAGGATGGCCGCGCCGCTCTTGTTTCAGCCCCCAACCTTCTCCCTCACGAGGCCTCATGTCTGCGTCGCCGCTGCTGCTTCCCTTCGATCTCGACGCGCTCGGCGCCCCGGAGGAAACCGTCCCGCTGCCCGAGCGCATCGTCGCCGGCGAGCCGCGCCACCTCACCTGGAATTTCGAGACCCTGCCCGACGGCGCGCTGTTTGCCGGCGTGTGGGAATCCTCGCCCGGCGCCTGGCAGGTGGATTATGAGGAGTGGGAGTTCTGCTCCTTCCTCACCGGCGTCTCCATCCTGCACGAGGACGGCAAGGCACCGGTGACGCTCCGGGCGGGCGACAGCTTCGTCATCCGCCCCGGCTTCAAGGGGGTCTGGGAAGTGGTGGAGACCACCCGCAAGCTGTACGTTATCCGCCTGATATGATCCGGGGCGCCGTGTGCGCTCCTATGATGGGAGGTTCCGATGCTGCGCATGTGCCGACGCCTCGCCTCGCCTTCTGCAATCGCCCATCCATCACGCGGCGCCGGTTCGTTCCGACGGGTCGCAGCCAGCGCCTCGCTGATGCTGCTGACCGCCGGCACCGCCTCCGCCGACTGCACCTGCCGAGCCGGCGGGCGGGACTACCAACTCGGCGAGCGCGTTTGTCTCTCGGGCTCGGGCGGCCCGCGCTCGGCGATCTGCGGCATGAACGAGAATGTATCGAGCTGGCTTTTCGACGGCTCACCCTGCCGGATATCGGCGCGGCCCGCGCAGCTGCCAGCACTGGCCCATGCGGTGGCGCCTCATTAGGACGCGCCCGGCGATTTTGCCGCCGGTGTGGCTCGGCCGTCCTTGACCCGTGGCGGGGCGGGATGCATCGTCCCGGCAGATGTCGGAGGGTTTGGGATGAGTAGGGATCGGAGCCGTTTCTTTGACGGCGCAGCACGTGGGCTGACGGGCATGCTGGCGGGCGCCAGCCTCCTCGCGGTCTCGCTCTCCGGAGCGCAGGCGGCGAGCTTCCTCGAGAAGAACTTCTGGCTCTCGGGCCCGAACTACAGCGGCGACGTGCCGGCCTGCGACCTGCCGGCCGCGCTGTCGCGCATCCAGGACCACTTCGCCACCACCGAATCGCGCTTCTGGAACTCATCGCTGAAGATCGAGAGCTTCGATCACATCCGCCAGATCGCCTTCCGCCCCTGGGGCGAGGAATACCAGCCGCGCCGCTACTGCACGGCCGATGTCGTCGTCTCCGGCGATGTGGGCGCCGCGCCCTCCACGCCGGCCCAGTACACCGGCGGCAAGGCGCCCAGCGGCAAGTTCGTGCAGGGCCAGCGCCACCGGATCTACTACTCGCTGATCGAGGATGGCGGCTTCATTGGCTTCTCCTGGGGTGTCGAATGGTGCGTCGACGGCCTCGACCGCTCGTGGAACTACGCCCCGAACTGCCGCATGGCGCAGCCGTGAGCCGGCGGCTGTGAGCCGTCTGCCATGAGACGTCAGCGATGAATCTTGGCAGCCTCGGCCGGCTGCTCCTCGTCACGCTGTCGCTGACCGCCGCGCCGGCCCTGGCGCAGAATCGCGGTGAGCCGGGCACGTTCGACCACTACGTGCTGTCGCTGTCCTGGTCGCCGACCTATTGCGAGGCGCAGGGCGACCGGGCCGAGCCGGCCCAGTGCGAGCGCGCCCGTCCCTTCGCCTTCGTCGTGCACGGGCTCTGGCCGCAATATGCGCGCGGCTGGCCGGAATCCTGCCAGTCGCCGGCGCCCTTCGTGCCGGAAGCGACGCTGCGCTCCATGCTCGACATCATGCCGAGCCGCCGCCTCGTGCTGCACGAATGGCGCACCCACGGCACCTGTTCGGGCCTCGATCCGGTCGCCTATTTCGACGCCGTGCGCCGCGCCTATGGGGAAGTCACCATTCCCGAGGCCTTCCGCCAGCTCGACGATTACCGCACCGTGACGCCCGCCGAGGTCGAGGCGGCCTTCCTCAAGGCCAATCCCGGCCTTGCGCCGGATATGATCTCGGTGCAGTGCGACAGCCGCCGCCTCAGCGAGGTGCGCATCTGCCTGAGCCCCGCCCTCGGCTTCTCCTCCTGCCCGGAGGTCGACCGGCGCGCCTGCCGCAGGCAGCGCATCGTGATGCCGCCGACCCGCGGCCGCTGAACCACGGAAGCCCGCGATGAACAACCGCCGATGAACTACCGTCACGCCTTCCATGCCGGCAATTTCGCCGATGTCGTCAAGCACGTCGTGCTGGCGCGCATCCTCGCCTATCTCGGCCGCAAGGAGGCCCCGTTCCGCGTGCTCGACACCCATGCCGGTGCCGGCCTCTACGACCTTCAGGGAGAGGAGGCCCAGCGCACCGGCGAGTGGGAAGGTGGCATCGGCTCCGTGCTCCAGGCCAGTTTCACGCCCGAGGTCGCGGCGCTGCTGCAGCCCTGGCTCGACGTGGTACGGGCGGTCAATGTCGCCGCCGCGGACGATGCGGCCCTCGCCGGCACGCTGCGGCGCTATCCCGGCTCGCCGCTGATCGCGCAGGCGCTCTCCCGCCCGCAGGACCGGCTGATCTTCTGCGAGACCGTCGACGGGGTGCGCGACGCCCTCGTCGAATCCGTCGGGCGCGACGCCCGCGCCAAGGTGCTGCCGACCGATGGCTGGCAGGCGCTGAACGCCTATCTGCCGCCGAAGGAGCGCCGCGGCCTCGTGCTCATCGACCCACCCTTCGAGCAGCCCGGCGAGTTCCACCGCATGGCCGAGGGCCTCGCGGACGCCTATCGGCGCTGGTCGACCGGCATCTATGCGCTGTGGTACCCGATCAAGGATGTGCGCGCGGTCGACGCCTTCCGCCGCGAGATCGAGCATGCCCACATTCCCAAGACGCTGAATATCCAGTTCGACCTCCGGGCGGTGCGCCAGATGGACACGATGACCGGCTGCGGCCTCGTCATCGTCAACCCGCCCTTCACCCTGGTCGACGAACTGCGTCTTGCGCTCGGCGCGCTTGCCCGCGTGCTCGCCACCGATGGTACCGGGCGCCTGCGCATCAGCTGGCTCACCCCGGAGCGCTGACGCTCCGCTGTTTCCGGCATCGGTTTTGCTTAGCTCTCCGGCACATAGGTCCGGCGGACGGGACGCGGCCTGTCCGGGGATGAGGAGAGCAGGCGCATGGCGACGACGGGAACCGTCAAGTTCTTCAACACCGAAAAGGGTTACGGCTTCATTCGCCCGGACGACGGCGGGCGCGACGTGTTCGTGCATGTATCGGCCGTGACACGCTCCGGCCTCGGCACGCTCGCCGAGGGCCAGCGGGTCAGCTTCGAGGTCGAACCCGACAAGCGCGGCAAGGGCCCCAAGGCAATCGACCTGCAACAGGCGGACTGATAGATCAGGCGTGATGCCGGGGCATGCCGCCTCGGCCGTTATGGGCGGCCGGACGGGCACGCGAAGCGTGCGCTTCGGCGCCCTGTCCTGAGCGGATAGTTCGATGAAGCTGCGTTCGTCGCCGGCCTCGCCCTTTGGCCGCAAGACCAAGATCGCCGCCATTCTGTGCGGCATCCACCTCGATATTCTGCCTGCCGACACCAGCGACCCGGCGGATTCGCTCCGCGTCCAGAACCCGCTCGGCAAGATCCCGATCCTGCTGCCCGATGACGGTGCGCCGATCTATGATTCGCCGGTGATCCTCGACTATCTCGACGCGCAGGCCGGTGGCGGTTGCATCATTCCGTCAGCCGGACCCGCCCGTTTCGAAGTGCTCACGACCCAGGCGCTGGCCGACGGCCTGATGGATGCGGCGCTGCTGCAGGTCTATGAGGTGCGCTTCCGCGCCGAGGGCGAGCGCAGCCCGAGCTGGGTGGACAGGCAGGCAAGCAAGGTGGCGCGGGCGCTTCGCGCCTTCGAGGCCGCCCCGCCACGCCCGGCCGAGGGGCTGTCGGGCGCCGCCCATGCCGGCGAGATCACCCTCGCCTGCGCGCTTGGCTATCTCGATTTCAGGTTCAAGGGCACGTGGCGCGAGGATCATCCTGCGCTGGTCGCGTGGCTGGACAGCTTTGCCGCACGCGTGCCCGCTTTCGAGGCAACCCATCCGGTCGACTGAGGCACGAACCTCAACGACGTGGCGTCCTCCCCCGCGGGCAGGACGCAAAAACAAAACCCCGGGCGTTGCCGCCCGGGGTTTCGCAGAGATCGCAGGCCGTTGCCGGCCGCGGCATCAGAACTTGTAGTTGATGCCGGCGCGGACGACCGAAGCGGTCAGGCCGCTGTTGGCGCCGATGCTGTCGTAGTAGTCGTCGCCGAGATCCATGTAGAGGTACTCGCCCTTCACGGTCCAGTTGTTGGTCAGGGCGTACTCGACGCCGCCGCCGACGGTCCAGCCGGTCAGGGTGTTGCTGGTCTCGAAGCCGGTGAACTGGTCGGTCACCTTGTTGTGGCCCCAAGCGAAACCGCCGGTGAAGTACGGCAGGATGTGGTCGAAGGCGTAACCGATACGGCCGCGAACGGTGCCGAAATAGTCGAGCTTCGACTGGATGCCGAACGAGGTGTCGGACACGTCCGAACCCTGGAAGTCGGCTTCGATACCGAGCACGACGTTGTTGTCGAACTGGAAGTTATAGCCGATCTGGCCACCGCCGATGAACCCCGACGGGCTCATGTCGAGGATGCCGGCGTCGCCGTCGACCGAACCCCACGCGCCACCGGCGTTACCGCCGAGGTAGAAGCCGGTCCAGGAGAAGACCGGCTCGGCGACAACGACCGGAGCCTTGACGGGATAAGACTTAGCGAGGTCGGCCGCGAAGGCGGGCGCCGCGGCGAGAAGGGCGGCGGCGACAACACCCGAGCTGATGATCTTCTTCATGGTACTCTCCGAGCAACTGCAAACGGAACTCAAGTTAAGTTCGAGAGGTGAGATAGGCGTGTAGATAGGCACGTCGAGGGCTAGATTGCGGCAAAATTCGCCATTCTGGCGGTAAAATCGGCCTTCACACTGTCGTGAGCTTCAGCCGCGAAACCTTGTGAAGACTGATTCATCGGAGGTATTTGCGCAGTTGTCAGAGCGGGTTTCGCTGTAACAATTCCGCCATATTCACACTGCGAATGCCGACCACCTGTTGCAGGAACACCACAAATTCCGGCATCCCTGCCTCTTGACCGCGCATTCAAGGCACTTTGGCCGCCCCATTCTCCCTGCTGGAAAACGGCAGCGGCCGTCGAAACGAAGGCGACCGAGCCTGGTCCCGCCGGACTGGACCGTTCCGGCGGACCGGCGGGTGCCGCACCCGCGTCAGAAGCGGTAGTTCACACCCGCACGCAGGACGTTGGTGGTCGTGCCAACCTCCAGCGGACCGGCGAGGGTTGCATAGGACTCGGTGCCGAGATCGACATAGAGGTACTCGGCCTTCACGCTCCAATTGTTGTCGAAGGCGTATTCGCCGCCGCCGCCGACCGTCCAGCCCGTGCTGGTCTGGGAGTTCGACAGGCCCAGCAGCTCATAAGTGCCGCTTCCATAGGCGAAGCCGGCGGTGCCGTAGAGCAGGACCTGGTTGAAGCTAAAGCCGGCGCGGGCCCGGATGGTGCCGAAATAGTCGAGCTCATAGGTCGGGCTGCCGACATTGGTGCCCTGCAGATCCGCCTCGATGCCGAGCACGAAGTTGTTGGCGAACTGCCAGTTGTAACCGGCCTGGATGCCGCCGACGAAGCCGTCGGTATCATCGGAGAAATCGGCCTCGCCGAAACCGTAGCCGACATTGGCACCGAGATAGAAGCCGGTCCAGGTGAAGGCCGGCGCCGGCGCATAGGCGTAGCTCTGCTGGGGATAGCTGAGGTCCGCGGCGGCAGCCGGCGTGGCGATGAGGGCTGCGGCCAGCCCCAGCCCCGCGATGATCTTGCTGTTCATATTGGTCTCCTGCGTCACGTCACGGCGCTCAGCGCCGGTCCATAATTCCGGTAACGGTGACGCTCTCATAAATGTATGAGCAGAATCTTAGGCCACGCCTAAAGGATGTATTATGCTTAATGCTTGGTTTTCTCTTCTTCTATCGTGTTTACCTTTGCCATTCGAAGTCGGATAGCGCCGCTACCGGCCCACTGAGCGCTCTCTTGTTTCCGCGATTTCATGTTTAACGGAAGACTACCCCCCTGCCCGCCGCTCGAGCGCGTGTGATCCGGCAACCGGGCAGAGGCGTAACCATGGCAGACTGATGGACGTTGCCGGCAGGGCGAGGCATTGAAACGGCATGGATTCGAAGTTGAACACCGCGATCGGCGCACGGCATGCCGGCGCGACGCGCCCGGTCGCGCTGGTGACCGGCGGCGCGGTGCGCATCGGCCGCGCCATCTGCCTGACGCTGGCGGGCGCGGGCTATGACATCGTCATTCATGTCCGGCAGCCCGGCCCCGAGGCGGAAAGCTGCCGCCTCGCCGTGGAAGCGGCCGGGGCGCGCGCCGCCGTGGTGGCGGCGGAGCTTGCCGATGCCGACGCGGTCGCCGCGCTGCTGCCGCAGGCCAATGCCGCGCTGGGCGCGGTGAGCCTGCTTGTCAACAACGCCTCCGAATTCCACCCGGACGGGGTCGGCGTTCTCGACATCGCCCGCTGGGACCGGCACTTCGCCGTCAATCTGCGCGCACCGGCCTTCCTCGCCGAGGCACTTGCCGCGCAATTGCCGCCGGACATGAAGGGCTGCGTCGTCAATCTGATCGACCAGCGCGTGCTGAAGCCGACGCCGACCTATCTCTCCTACAGCCTGACCAAGAACGGCCTGTGGGACGCCACCCGGCTGATGGCGCAGGCGCTCGCGCCGCGCGTGCGGGTCAATGCGGTCGCGCCCGGCCCGACGCTGGCCAATCAGCGCCAGCGCCCCGAGGATTTCGCCCGGCAGGCGGCTGCGGTGCCGCTCGGGCGTGGCCCGCTACCGGGGGAGATCGCCGAGGCGGTGTTGTTTCTCGCCCGCGCCGAGAGCGTGACGGGACAGATGCTCGCGGTCGATGGCGGCCAGCATCTCGCCTGGCAGACCCCGGACACGCTGGCACCCGAATGAGCCTCGCGGTGCGGCGATCAGCGGCGACGACGGCTGTCGGCGAGGGTGAACCAACCGATCCCGCCGACCACCAGCCCGGCGCCGACCAGCTCCGTCACCGACGCGGTCTCGCCGAGGAAGAGGAAGGCCAGCGCCATCGTCGCCACCGGGCTGACCGTCGAGATCATCGAATTGGCCTGTGCCGAAATGCGCTTCAGCGCGGCGTTCATCAGGAAGGTCGGCAGCACCGTCGCGCCGATCGCGATCATCAGCGCCAGCGTGAACATGTGCGGCGACACCAGCAGCGCCTCCAGCGGGCGCACCAGGGCGAACTGGCCGAGCGCGACGACGCAGGCGGAAATCATCGCCACGCAGGTGAACAGCGCCGAGCCTATGTGATTCAGCAGCTTGCGCGCCATCAGCTGGTACAGCGCGAAGCTCACCGCCGCCGCGCCGACCAGCGCGGCGCCGCGCGCGGTGTCGCTTCCGGCGGCGGAGAAATTCTGCGCGAAGATCATGGCGAGGCCGGAATAGGCCACGGCGAAGGCCCACAGCGCCCGCAGGCGAACCGGCTGGCCGAACAGCAGCGCGCCGAACAGCACCACGAACAGCGGATAGGTGAACAGGATCAGCCGCTCGAACGAGGCGGAGATGTATTGCAGCCCGAGGAAGTCGACGTAGCTGGAGAACCAGTAGCCCAGCGCGCCGACACCGGCCGACTGCGCGAGGATCTTCAGGCTCGGCAGCGCCTCGCCCCGCCGGTGCAGGCCATGCACGGCGAAGGCACCGATGACGAGATAGAACGGCAGCGAGAACGCCAGGCGCAGCGCCAGCAGAGTCTCGGGATCGATCCCTTCCGCATAGGCGAGCTTAATGATGATGGCCTTGGAGGCGAACAGCACGGCGCCGGCCGCGCCGAAGACGTAGCCGGCCACCGGCAGGTGCGCGGCGGAAACGGTTGGCTGCGAGGGGGTACTGGCGGGGCGGGACATATCTCCCCTTACCCGCATTTCGCGCCCAGCGCAGCCACAAGCCCGCATGGCAGATCGGACAGAAGCGCGGATTGGCCTCAGGCGAAAGGCAAGGTGCGGTGCGGGCGCCATCCGGCGAGCCGCTCGCGCACCTCCGGCCGGGCGACGAAGACGAAATTGTTGATATAGCCGAACGGCGCCAGCGCGCCCGTGCCGGCCTCGTTCAGCGCATCGAGCCGCTGATGGCGCGCGGGATCGAAGCCCGACAGGGGATGCAGGCCGTCGGCAAGCACGAAGAACCCCTCATAGCCGAGCGGTTCGAGGCTGGCCCGCAGCCCGGCCACGGCGCCGGGGCGATGGCGCTCCTCGGCCTCGATCAGCAGGGTGGGCTTGCTGGCGAGCAGCAGGCGCCGCGCCCCGTCGAGCACATGCTGTTCGTGTCCCTCGACATCGATCTTGATGAAGGCGACGTCCTCGCCCACGCAATCATCGAGCCGAAGACAGTTCACCGCCACAACGTCGACCGCTAGGTCATGGTCCAGGGCCGCCCCGTCGATCGTCGCCAGCGGCGAGTAGCCGCGCGGGACATGCAGTTCGGCAGAACCGGGTCGATCGCTCAGCGCGCCCTCGAACAGCCGCATGCGCCCCTGCTTCAGCGCCGCGGCGAAGCGGCGGCGCAGCACGCGGGCCATCTGCGGGTTCGGCTCGAAGGTCGCCACCCGCGCGCCGAGCTTCAACAGCCAGTAGCTGAACAATCCCCGATTGGCGCCGACATCGCAGGCGAGCTCGCCGGGTCGCACCAGCAGCGGCAGCAGCTGAATCTCGCTGGCGCCGTCGCGTGCCACGTGGCGGTCGGCGACGTCGCTGAGCACACCGAAGATTCCCGGCAGGTAACGCTCTCCCACCGTCCTCAGACCGGTCAGCATTTCGGCGGCTCCTTGACCCATGCGGTGCACACCCCCCTCTCTAGATAGGAGCTTCCCGCGCCAAGGCACACCCCTACGCGAAGCCCCCCTGTTCCCGCCGGGCAGGAATTCGTATCTAGGCGGGATGAGCGCCCGTCTCCCCAACGATCTGCCGCCCCCCGACCTCGAAGACGCCGACGACATCGCCGGTGCCGAGGCGGACGACGAACTGCTTCTTCTTGCCGAGGAGGCCGACGAGGCCGAGCCGGCCGCCGGCACGGTGGCGGTGGGCCGCGCCGCGATCCAGCGCGCCATCAAGCACGCGCCGAATGGCCCCGGCGTCTACCGCATGGTCGGGTCGGACGGCACGGTGCTCTATGTCGGCAAGGCCAAGAGCATCAAGCGCCGCATCGTCGCCTATACGCGCCCGACCGGCCTCACCGCCCGCATCATGCGCATGGTCGCCGCCACCGCCGAGATGGAGTTCGTCTCCACCGGCACGGAGACCGAGGCGCTGTTGCTGGAGGCCAACCTCATCAAGCAGCTGCGCCCGCGCTTCAACGTGCTGCTGCGTGACGACAAGTCGTTTCCCTACATCCTGATCACCCGCGACCACGACGCGCCGCAGATCACCAAGCATCGCGGCGCGCGCAACCGGCCGGGCGACTATTACGGCCCCTTCGCCTCGGTCTGGGCGGTGAACCGCACCATCAACGCGCTGCAAAAGGCGTTCCTGGTGCGCTCCTGCTCCGACAGTTTCTACGAGGCGCGCACCCGCCCCTGCCTCTTGTTCCAGATCAAGCGCTGTGCCGGCCCCTGCACCGGCGAGGTGAGCCACGCCGACTACGCCGAATATGTCCGCGAGGCGCGCGAGTTCCTGTCCGGCAAGAGCCGGGTGGTGAAGGAGCAGCTTGCCCGCGAGATGGAGCATGCCGCCGAGGATCTGGAATTCGAGCGCGCCGCCGTGCTGCGCGACCGCCTCGCGGCGCTCTCCGCCGTACAGGGAACGCAGGGCATCAACCCGCGCTCGGTGGAGGAGGCGGATGTGTTCGCCATCCATCAGGAGGGCGGGGCGACCTGCGTGCAGGTGTTCTTCTTCCGCACCGGGCAGAACTGGGGCAACCACGCGCTCTATCCGCGCGCCGACCGCTCGCTCGGCCCCGGCGAGGTGCTGGAATCTTTCCTCGCCCAGTTCTACGAGGACAAGCCCTGCCCGGCGCTCATCCTGCTCAGCCACGACATTGCCGAGCGCGAACTGCTGGAGGAAGCGCTCGCCACCCGCGCCGGCCACCGCGTCGAGATCGCGACGCCGAAGCGCGGCGAGAAGCGCGAGCTGGTCGAGCACGCCTTGCAGAATGCGCGGGAGGCGCTCGGCCGCAAGCTCGCCGAGAGCGCCAGCCAGGCCCGGCTGCTGGACGAGCTGGCGCGCGCCTTCTCGCTGCCGGCGAGCCCCAAGCGCATCGAGGTCTACGACAACAGCCACATCATGGGCACCAACGCAGTCGGCGGCATGATCGTCGCCGGGCCGGAAGGATTCGCCAAGAGCCAGTACCGCAAGTTCAACATCCGCTCGACAGAGCTCACCCCCGGCGACGATTACGGCATGATGCGCGAGGTGCTGACGCGGCGCTTCTCGCGGCTGCTGCGGGAGAATCCGCGCAATATTTCACCTCTCCCCGAGGGGGAGAGGTCGACGGCGCAGCCGGCGGGTGAGGGGGACGCTCCACCGGCTGTGTCGCTCTCCACGCTCGACGCTCCTCCCCCCTCACCCCAACCCTCTCCCCCGGGGGGAGAGGGAGATGAAGCCGAGGCCGCCTCCACCGCCTGGCCGGACCTGCTGCTCATCGATGGCGGGCCGGGCCAGCTCAAGGCAACGGCGGAAACCCTGGCGGAGCTCGGTATTCACGACGTGCCCCTCGTCGGCGTCGCCAAGGGGCCGGATCGTGACGCCGGTCGCGAGACGTTCTACGTCCGGGGACGCGAGCCCTTCCGGCTGGAGCCGCGCGACCCGGTGCTCTATTTCGTGCAGCGCCTGCGCGACGAGGCGCACCGCTTCGCCATCGGCTCGCACCGCGCCCGGCGCAAGAAGGACATCACCCAGGCCGGCCTGCAGGAGATTCCTGGCATCGGCCCCACCCGCAAGCGCGCGCTGCTGCGCCATTTCGGAACGCTGAAGGCGATCGAGCGTGCCTCGCTCGCCGATCTCGAAGCCGTGCCCGGCGTTAACGCGGCGACGGCGCGGGCGGTGTATGATTTCTTCCACGCCAAACCCGGCTAGGCGGCCGGGCGCGGCGCGAACCGCCACGCGATGGTCACAGCGCGCCGCCAAGATGAGCGCTTGCGATTGACGTATGTCACCCGCATGGCTACGTCCGTTCTCCAGGAGACCAGCAAACCATGGTCGATGTCGCGAGCAGCCAGCCGACGGTACGGGAGCCGGGTCATATGAAACGCGGCCACGCCTTCTCGCTGCCCAATCTTCTGACCTATGGCCGCTGCGTGGCGGTGCCGTTGGTTGCTGGCTGCCTGTTCTGGTCCGACATCCTCGCCGGCGGCCTGTGGCTGCGCTGGCTGGCCCTCGCGCTCTACATCGTCGCCGCCATCACCGATTTCTTCGACGGCTATCTCGCCCGCGCCTGGCAGCAGCAATCGGCCATCGGCCGCATGCTCGACCCCATCGCCGACAAGCTGCTGGTCTCGATCTCACTGCTGATGCTGGCCTCGGACGGCACGATTCGCGGCTGGTCGCTCTGGGCCGCCACCGTCATCCTGTGCCGCGAGATCCTGGTCTCGGGCCTGCGCGAATTCCTTGCCGAGCTGCGGGTCAGCGTTCCCGTCACCCGTCTCGCCAAATGGAAGACCACGGCGCAGCTGGTCGCGGTCGGCGTGCTGCTCGCCGGTCCGGCGGCGGACAAGCTGGTTCCCGGCATCACCCTGGTCGGCATCGTGCTGCTCTGGGTCGCGGCGGTTCTCACCCTATATACGGGCTGGGACTATTTCCGCGCCGGGGCGCGCCATCTGATCGAGGACGAGCGTTGAAGATTCTCTATTTCGCCTGGGTGCGCGAGCGCATCGGGCTTGAGGGCGAGGACATCGAGGTGCCGGCCGGCGTGCACACCGTGGCCGAGCTCGCCGCCCATCTGAAGGACCGTGGCGAGGGCTATGCCCATGCCTTCGAGAATCCGCGCGTGGTGCGCGCCGCGCTGGACCGCAAGCACGCCAAGCCCGACACGCCGATCGGCTCCGCCAGCGAAGTGGCTTTCTTCCCGCCCATGACGGGCGGCTGAACAGGAGAGCGGCATGTTCACCGTCCGCATCCAGTCCGAGGATTTCGACGCCGCCGCCGAGGCCGCCGCCCTCACGCGCGGGCGCAACGATGTCGGCGCCGTCGTCACCTTCACCGGCCTCTGCCGCAAGGACGACGCGCAAGGCGGCGCCCCGCTCATCGCGCTGACGCTGGAGCATTATCCCGGCATGGCGGAAGAAGAGATCGGCCGCCTCGTCATCGAGGCGCGCGACCGCTGGCCGCTACTCGGTGCCACCGTCATTCACCGCTTCGGGCGGATGGTGCCGGGCGACAACATCGTGCTGGTCGTCACCACCTCGTCGCACCGCACCGCCGCTTTTGAAGCCGCCGAGTTCCTGATGGACTGGCTGAAGACCCGCGCGCCGTTCTGGAAGCTGGAGGAGCGGGAGGCCACCAACAGCTGGGTCGCCGCCAAGGACACGGACGACGAGGCCGCGGAGCGGTGGGGGTGAACCTGGAAACAAAAATGCCGGCCCGAAGGCCGGCATTTTCATTTCATCGACGCGAAGAGTGCCTCACGCCGCCGCCTTCTTGGGCTGCACCTCGGCCATGTAGTCGTCGAACAGCGTCTTGGTGACGGGACCCGGCTGATAGTGGCGGCCGGCGATCTCCGACACCGGCGTCACCTCGGCGGCAGTGCCGGTGATGAAGCACTCGTCGAAGCTCTCCAGCTCTTCCGGCATGATCGCCCGCTCATGCACTTCGAAGCCGCGCCGCCTGGCGAGGTCGAGCACCGTCTGGCGGGTGATGCCGTTCAGGAACGCGTCGGCCTCGGGCGTGTGGATGACGCCGTTCTTGACGAAGAAGATGTTGGCGCCGGTGCATTCGGCCACGCGGCCGCGCCAGTCCAGCATCAGCGCGTCGGCATAGCCTTCGCGTTCCGCAGCATGCTTGGAGATGGTGCAGATCATGTACAGACCCGCCGCCTTCGAGGTCGAGGGTGCGGTCAGCGGATCGGGACGGCGATACTTCGCCTGGCCGATGCGGATGCCCTTCAGGCGCTCGGCCGGATCGAAATAGCTCGGCCATTCCCACGCCGCGATGGCGAGGTGGATCTGGTTGTGCTGCGCCGAGACGCCCATCATGTCCGAGCCGCGCCAGGCGACGGGGCGCAGATAGGCATCCTTCAGCTTCTGCTTGGCCAGCAGTTCGCGGCAGGCGGCGTTGATCTCGGCCTCGCTGTAGGGAATCTCGAAGTCGAGCAGCCGGGCGCTCTCCTTCAGACGCAGCGTGTGCTCGTCGAGCTTGAAAATCTCGCCGCCATAGGCGCGCTCGCCCTCGAATACGCAGCTGCCATAATGCAGCCCGTGGGTCAGAACATGGACCTGGGCATCCTGCCACGGCACGAAGGCGCCGTCATACCAGATCCAGCCACTGCGTTTGTCGAAAGGCTCGCTTGCCATGGTTGCATCTCCCAAACAGGCCACGGACGCCCATGGAGACGTCGCGGCCTTCTGTTCCTTCAGCGTGGCGGCTTCGGCATTGTTCCACGAGCGCAATACTTTGCCTCGCAGCCGAAGTCCCGTTATCGTTCGCCACCCCGCGCAGGGGCGGCTAGTCTATCCCGTTCGCGTCAGGATTGCCCGGCCGAGCCGAACGATCCTTTCGTTGAACGGGACATCTGGGTAACGATCATAACGAAAAAAGTCAACATGGCTGACATAAATGTCTCGCTGCCGTCGCGCCCTGCCAAGGGCGAACCCGTCGTTCCCGGCCGTCCCGCCGGTGCGGGCGACGGCGAGCCGCTGGTCGATCTGATCGAGCTTTTCTTCTTTGCCTACAGGAACTTCGTCTCCGATCCGGACGAGATCCTGCAGGGCATCGGCTTCGGTCGTGCGCATCACCGCGTGCTGCACTTCGTCTATCGCCACCCTAGTATGCGCGTGACGGACTTGCTCGACATCCTGCGCATCACCAAGCAGAGCCTCGGGCGCGTGCTGCGCGAGTTGGTCGACCAGGGCTTCATCGACAGCCGCGCCGGCTCCTCCGACCGCCGCCAGCGGCTGCTCCACCTCACGCCGAAGGGCGAGGCGCTGGCGCAGGAATTCGTCGCCATCCAGTCGCGGCGCATCCGGCGGGCCCTGGAGGAATGCGGTGCGGATTCGCGCGAGCAGGGGCGCCGCTTTCTTGTCGCCATGATCGACCCCGAGGATCGCGGCGCGGTCGAGAAGCTGATCGCGCGCGCCGACCAGTCGGCGGAATCGCGGGCCGGCGGCAAGGGTGTTCCGGCAAAGGGAGGCATTCCCGCCAAGGGGACGGCCGTCAAGGATGCCGGTGCCAAGGATGTGGGCACCAGGAACGCGCCGCTCACGCGACCCGCGGGTTGAGGGAGACGTCAATGCTCAATGCCACCGCCGAGGCCACCGGCCGCGCCATGCTGGCCGACGACGCCGTGCATCTGCTGATCGTCGACGACGATCGGCGCATCCGCGACCTGCTCTCGCGCTTCCTCACCGAGCACGGCTACCGCGTGACCACCGCCGAATCCGCGGCGGACGCGCGCGCGCGCCTCGGCGGGCTCACCTTCGACCTGCTCATCCTCGACGTGATGATGCCGGGCGAGAACGGTTTCGAACTCGCCCGCGCGGTGCGGGTGGATTCGGGCGTGCCGATCCTCATGCTGACGGCGCGCTCGGATGCCGAGGACCGCATCCAGGGCCTCGAGATCGGGGCGGACGACTATCTCGCCAAGCCGTTCGAGCCGCGCGAGCTGCTGCTGCGCATCGGCAACATCATCAAGCGCTCGGCCGCGCCGCCGACGCAGGTGATCGAGGTGGTGCGCTTCGGCCCGTTCGCCTTCCATCTGGAGCGCGGCGAACTGACCCGCGACGGCGAGCCTGTGCGCCTCACCGACCGAGAGCGCGACATGCTGCGCGTGCTCGGCGAGCGTCCGGGCGACACCGTGCCCCGGCAGGCGCTGGTCGCGCCCGGCGCCGCCGCCGGCGACCGCGCCGTCGACGTGCAGGTCAACCGCCTGCGCCGCAAGATCGAGAAGGACCCGGCCAACCCGAATTATGTGCAGACCGTGCGGGGGGTCGGCTACCGGCTGGTCGTCGCGCCTTGAGCCTGCTCGACACCCATATGGTCGGGGCCGCCCGCGCGCGGCTGCGGCATACGCAGGCACGCATGCGCGAGAACAATGCCCGCTTCGGCGCATGGTTCAACCGCGTCATGCCCAAGGGCCTGTTCGCCCGCTCGCTGATCATCATCGTCACTCCGATGGTGATCCTGCAATCGGTGCTGGCCTTCGTGTTCATGGAGCGCCACTACAACACGGTGACGCGGCGCCTCTCCGCCGCGGTGTCGCAGGACATCACCGCCGTGGCCGACCTGGCGGTGAATTTCCCCACCCCCGAGGATCAGGAGCGTATCCGGCAGATCGCCCAGACCGCGATGGGCCTGACGGTGGAATTCCTGCCCGGAGAGCGCCTGCCCGCCCCCGGCCCGAAGCCGTTCTTCTCCATCCTCGATTCCGCCTTCACCAGCGAGCTCGGCAAGCGGCTCGGCCGGCCCTTCTGGACCGACACGGTCGGCAAGTCGAACCTGCTCGAAGTGCGCGTGCAGCTGGACGGCACGGTGATGCGCGTCTTCGCCCGCCGTTCGCAGGCCTATCTCTCCAACTCGCACATCTTCCTGGTCTGGATGGTCGGCACCTCGCTGGTGCTGCTCGCCGTCGCCATCCTGTTCCTGCGCAACCAGATCAAGCCGATCGAGGCGCTGGCGGACGCCGCCATCGCCTTCGGCAAGGGGCGCGACGTCACCGGCTTCCGCCCACGCGGGGCGCGCGAGGTGCGCGGAGCCGCACTCGCCTTCCTGGAAATGCGCCGGCGCATCGAGCGGCAGATCGAGCAGCGCACCACCATGCTGGCCGGCGTCAGCCACGACATGCGCACCATCCTCACCCGCTTCAAGCTGGAGCTGGCGCTCATCGGCGACACGGTCGAGACCGAGGCGCTGCGCAAGGATGTCGACGAGCTGCAGAGCATGCTGGAGGCTTATCTCGCCTTCGCCCGCGACGACACCGGCGAGACTCCGGTCTCCGTCGACGTGTCGCGGATCATCGACGACACCCGCTTCAACGCCGAGCGCCACGGCGCCAGGGTCACCGCCAGCTTCACCGGCGACGACCCGATGGTGATGCTGCGCCCCGACGCTTTCCGCCGCTGCCTCGCCAATCTCGCAGCAAATGCCTGGCGCCACGGCACCCGCATCGCCATCACCGGCACGCGCGACGAGCGCTGGCTCACCATCACCGTCGACGATGACGGCCCCGGCATCCCGCCGGACCGGCGCGACGACGTGTTCCGCCCCTTCGTGCGGCTGGACGATGCCCGCAACCAGGATGCCGGCGGCTCCGGCCTCGGCCTCACCATCGCCCGCGACGCCGCACGCTCGCATGGCGGCGACGTGACGCTGGGCGAGAGCCCGCTGGGAGGATTGAGGGCGACGGTGCGGATTCCGGTCTAGGCCCGGCTCAGAACAGCCGCGCGCCGTTCGGCACTTCGCGATCGGGCGCGAACAGCACCACCGCCCCGTCTTCGTCGGGGAAACCGAGGGTCAACACCTCGGAAATCGCCGGGCCGATCTGGCGCGGCGGGAAGTTCACCACCGCCGCCACCTGCCGCCCGATGAGATCCTCCGGCGCATAGTGCACGGTGATCTGCGCGGTGGACTTCCGGCAGCCTATATGCGGCCCGAAATCGATCACCAGCTTGATCGCCGGCTTGCGCGCCTCGGGAAACGGCTCGGCCTGAATGATGGTGCCGACGCGGACGTCGACCTTGAGGAAATCGGCGATCGAAATCTGTTCCAGCGGCGCCAGACTCACGGAACCCTACTCCCTCTGAATGTTCTCATCATGCCGCCGCCGGCGCGTCGGGCTCCTGGGCCTTGGCGCGCCGGCGCCGCCCGCCCGTAGCGAAGCTGACCGCGCCCTCGATCAGGCCGAGCGCCCGCTCACCCTTCGCCAGCTCGCGGTCCAGCGTGGCCATGGTCGGGGCGAGACCCGGATCTTCGTCGTGCAGGAAGGTCTGCACGGCGCGGGCGAAGATCAGCGCCAGCCCCTGCGCGCGCACCGCGCCCTTGAGCCCGGCGGTGTCGATCTTCGACGCTGCCAGCATCCATTGCTGCGAGCGCACGGCAAGCCGGTTGAGCGCCAACGCGAAGAACGGGTTGCGCCGGGCCGATTCCGCCAGCGAGCGCAGCGCCGCCTTGTGCGGGCCGAGCGCGTCCAGCCGGCGCATCAGCACGTCGAACAGCCGGTCGCGCGGCGGCTCGTCCGCCATGTCGTCGGTGGAAGCGGCCAGCACCTTGCGGTCGGTGTCGCGGATGAAGGCGACAAGGATGTCGAAGGTGGAGCCATAGGCCGAACGCAGTTCGGACAGGCTGACGTCCGCCTGCGCCGCGACATCGCCGAGCCCGATGCGCTCGAAGGGGCGTACCGCGAGCAGCTCGAGGAAGCCGCTCAGCGCCTTCGCCCGCAATTCCTCCACAGTGGCCGGCGCGGTGGCCGGCTTGGCGGCGCGTGCCGGCTTTTCGGCGGCCGCTGCGGCCGCCGCTGCTGTCTTGCTTGCCTTCGTTCCGGGAGAGCGTGCCATGAAGACCTCCTGTCCTGAACGTCGCCTGTCCTCAATCTAGGACTCGCGAGCCGAAAGGAGAAGGGCATGGCGCGCGCGAGGCGTCATTGACCGCGCGCAACCGGGCCCGATTCAGCCCGCCAGCTCGCGCGAGCGCCGCGCCGCCGCCATCACCGCCTCGACCAGCAGCGGACCGAAGCCCGCGGTCTCGTCCATGAGCACGGAAAGCGCCGCTGCCGTGGTGCCGTTCGGCGAGGTGACATTCTTGCGCAGCTGTGCCGGATCGATGCCGGAACGGGCGATCAGCTCGCCAGCGCCGGACACGGTCTGCCGGGCCAGCCGGTCGGCAAGGTCGGCGGGAAGCCCAGCCTTGGCGCCCGCCTGCGCCAGCGCCTCCGCCAGCAGGAACACATAGGCGGGACCGGAACCGGAAACGGCGGTCGCCACGTCGATCAGATCCTCGTCCTCGACCCATTCGACACCGCCAATGGCGCGCAGCAGGCCGTCAGCAATGTTCAGCTGGTCGGGCGTCACCGCCGCGTTCGGCACCGCCACGGTCACGCCACGGCCGATGGCGGCCGGCGTGTTGGGAATGGAGCGCACCACGGCGGTGCCGGGGGCGAAGGCGGCCTCGATGAAGGCAAGCGTGCGTCCCGCCATCACCGAGACGACCAGCGTATGCGGTCCGGCCAGCGGCGCCACCTTGGCCAGCACCTCGGGCGCGACCTGCGGCTTCACCGCCAGCAGCAGCACCACCGGCGGCCCGCCGTTCAGCGGGTTGAGCGCCACGCCGCGACGCTCAAGCAGTTCCACCACTTCCGGCGGCGGACCGGGATCGATCACCGCGACCTGCGAAGGAGCCAGCCCGAGGCTGATCCAGCCCTCAAGCATGGCGCCGCCCATCTTGCCGGCGCCGACGAGCACCACGCGACCGGGAATGTCGGAAAGTGTAACCATCACGGAACTCTGAACCTGATACCGGCGGAGAACCGCCCCTCCGCGCAGCATACCCCGTCCCGCAGCCTCATGCCCGGCCTTCAACCGGGCATCCACGATTTTGGCAGTGACGTTTCGTCTCGAAAGGTGGAAGGCCGGGTGTCCTGCCGAAGGACCACCCGCCGCCCTCACGCCTCGCCGACGGTCTCGAACAGTGTCGCGTCCATCGCCTCGCGCGCCGACTTGCCGGCCCAGACCACGAACTGGAACGCCGGGAAATAGCGCTCCACCGCCTCGATGGCGCATTCCATCATCACTTCGCACTGGCGGTCGGTCGCCTCGGCGCCGGCCAGCAGGAGCGCATGGCGGAACATGATCACGCCCTCCTTCGACCACAGGTCGAAATGGCCGATCCACATCTGCTCGTTGATCAGCGAGAGCAGGCGCAGCACCTCGGTCTTGCGCTTCTCCGGCACCTTCAGGTCGAAAGCGCAGGCGACATGCAGCGCCTCCACCTCGTCCATCCACTGAAACGAGACGTGGCAGTCGGTCCAGCGGCCATCGACGGAGATGGTGATCTCGTCCTCCGCCGAACGCTCGAACGACCACTCGTTGAGCGCCGCTATGCGCTCGATCAGATCCAGCGGATTGAGGCGGGTGTCGGCTTCGAAATCGGTATAGGTC
The DNA here is from genome assembly GCF_049445835.1 of Ancylobacter sp. VNQ12. NCBI lineage: Bacteria > Pseudomonadati > Pseudomonadota > Alphaproteobacteria > Hyphomicrobiales > Xanthobacteraceae > Ancylobacter > Ancylobacter sp. VNQ12. The sequence goes on from NZ_JBMSDU010000017.1 coordinate 94,044, forward strand.
ATGCACGACCTCGCGAGGATGTCACGAACGCAGTTGGTTGCATCCAGCGCTGAAGGCCAATCCGGCACGCCCGCCCGAGGGGAGGAACGGCCGCCATCGACATTATCGCGCTGGAGTCGTACCCCGCTGCGAAGGTTGGCCTCGGCCCCCGGAGCGGGACCTTGCGCCATGGTGTTGAGATTCGGTGCGCCGCCGCAAGAGCGGATATCCGCCGGCGGGACCGCGTCCACAAAGGGGTCGGGTCAGCCGAGCGAATCCGGCGGGCTGAGCCTGGCTTCCAGCGCGGCGATGCGCGCTTCGAGCCGCTCGTTTTCCTCGCGCGCAGCGGCGGCAAGATCTTTCACCGTCTCGAACTCTTCACGCGTGACCACGTCGAGCTCGCGCAATATGCGCTCGGCCTGCGCGCGCATCACGGTTTCCGCCTCGCGACGCACGCCGCTGGCCACGCCGGCCGCGTCGTTCATCAGCCGGGCGAAATCGTCGAAGATGCGGCTGGTGGTCTGGGTCATGTCCTTCACTCCCGGCTAGGCTCGAATGGTAACGCGCCTTTGAGGGGAGAATGGGGCGGCGTGCTGCGGTGCGCAAGGGCAGGTTGCGGTGCGCATGTGGGTAGCGTCCCGCGCGATGGTAACGGTCGGTACACCATGTCGCGCTAGGACTGGCCTGCCTTGATCCTGTCACGCCCGGCAGGCATGAGCAGCGCCGTGCCGACGCGCCCCTGTCCGGCGTGCCGTCATGCCCCCGCATGCCCCGAGTGACGTCCCTCGTGATGTCCCCATAAAAAGTCTGTCCGCTCCGCCATGCCGATGCTCGCCCCGCCGCTCTTCGCCCTGCCCTTCCCCCAGATCGATCCGATCCTGATCGAACTGGGGCCGTTCGCGATACGCTGGTATGCGCTTGCCTATGTGGCCGGCCTGCTGATCGGCTGGTGGCTGGCCAAGCGGCTGTGCTCCAGCCCGAAGCTGTGGGGCGGCAAGGCGCCGATCGCCCCGGAGGAGTTCGACGACGCGGTGGTGTGGATCGCCTTCGGCGTCATCCTCGGCGGGCGCATCGGCTATGTGCTGTTCTACAATCTGCCCTATTACGCCGCCCATCCGCTGGAGGCGCTCACCGTCTGGCACGGCGGCATGGCGTTCCACGGCGGCTTCCTAGGCTCCATCCTCGCCATGTACCTGTTCTCGCGCCGGCGCGGGCTTTCCTTCCTCTCCATGCTCGATATCGCCGCCACGGTCGTGCCGGTCGGCCTGTTCCTCGGACGCCTCGCCAATTTTATCAATGGCGAGCTGTGGGGCCGGCCCTCCGACGTGCCATGGGCCATGGTGTTTCCCCATGGCGGCCCGCTGCCGCGCCATCCCAGCCAGCTCTATGAGGCGGGACTGGAAGGGCTGGTCATCTTCACCGTCCTCATGCTTGCCATCCGCGCCGGCGCGCTTAAGCGGCCCGGCCTGATCGCCGGCACTTTCGTGTTCCTCTATGGCTGCGCGCGCATTTTCGTCGAGTTCTTCCGCGAGCCGGACCCGCAGCTCGGCTATCTCGCCGGGGGCTTCGTCACCATGGGAATGGTGCTGTCCCTGCCCATGCTGGCCCTCGGCGCCTGGCTCGTGCTGCGCGCCCGCCATCGCCCGCCGCTGAACGCCGGCATCGCAGCATGAGCGCGCTGCGCGAGGAGATTTCCGCCCTCATCGCGCAGGGCGGGCCGATCACCGTCGCCGACTATATGGAGCTGTGCCTGTTCCACCCGAAGCACGGCTATTACACGACGCGCGAACCCTTCGGCACGGCGGGCGATTTCGTCACCGCGCCGGAAATCAGCCAGATGTTCGGCGAGCTGATCGGCCTGTGGGCGGCCGACACCTGGATGCGGCTGGGCAGGCCCGCCCCCTTCATTCTCGCGGAACTCGGCCCCGGACGCGGCACCATGATGGCGGACGCGCTGCGCGCCGCCCGCGTCGTGCCGGGCTTTCTCGACGCCGCGCAGATCGTGCTGGTCGAGGCATCGACGCGCCTGCGCGAGATCCAGGCTGCGACGTTGGCAGGCCACCGGATCGACTGGGCCGCCTCGCTCGACGGGCTGCCCGCCGGCCCGCTCATCCTGCTCGCCAACGAATTCTTCGACGCGCTGCCGATCCGGCAGTTCGTGCGCACGCCCGACGGCATCGCCGAGCGCATGGTCGGCCTCAGTGAGGATGGCGCGCTCGCCTTCGGCCTGCGCCCCGGCGCACGGCTGGACAAGCGGGCGAACGACAGGCTGCGGGACGCCCCGCAAGGCGCGGTACTGGAGATCTGCCCCACGGGCCTTGGTGTTGCGGAAAAGCTCGGCGCCCGCCTCGCCACCTCAGGCGGGGCCGCGCTCATCATCGATTATGGCCATGCCGGCGGCTTCGGCGACACGCTGCAAGCCCTGCGCGCCCATGCCTATGACGACGTGCTCGCCCATCCCGGCGAGGCGGATGTCACCGCCCATGTCGACTTCGCCGCGCTCGCCCGCACCGCGACCGCCGTCGGCGCCCGCGCTTTCGGCCCCGTCACTCAGGGCACGCTGCTGGAGCGGCTCGGCCTCGATGCGCGCGCCGAGCGGCTGAAGCGAGACGCCGATGCCCCCGCCCGCGCGGCGATCGACGCCGCCCGCTCCCGTCTCGCCGGCACCGGCGCGAATGAGATGGGGACCCTCTTCAAGGCGCTCGCTCTGGTGCATCCTGCGCTCGACCTCGTCGCCGGATTCGCGCCCGACGAGGAATACAGGGAAACGCCCGCATGAAGGTCGAATCCAACGCGCTCAAGGCCCTGCCGGGCATCCGCCACGCCTTCTTCACCCGCGAAGGCGGTGTTTCCGAGGGCATTTATGCCGGGCTGAACGGCGGCACCGGCTCGCGCGACGACCAGGAGCGGGTCGCGGAGAACCGCGCCCGCATGGCGGCGTCGCTCGGCGTGCCGGCCGGGCACCTGCTCACCGCCTGGCAGATCCACTCGCCCGATTGCGTCGTCGTCGACACACCATGGAACGAGCGGCCCAAGGCCGATGCGGTTGCCACCGCGACGCCCGGCATCGCCGCCGCCGTCTCCATCGCCGATTGCGGGCCGGTGCTGTTCGCCGACCCGGCGGCGCGGGTCGTCGGCGCCGCCCATGCCGGCTGGAAAGGCGCCGTCGGCGGCGTGCTCGATACCACCCTCGCACGCATGGAGGAACTCGGCGCCCGCCGCGAGCGCATCGTCGCCGCCATCGGCCCGCTGATCCGCCAGCCGAGCTACGAGGTCGGCCCCGACTTCATCGAGAAGCTCACCGCGCTCGATACCACCAATGAGCGCTTCCTCATCGCCTCCGAGCGCGCGCACCACGCCAGGTTCGACCTGCCGGGCTATATTGCCGCGCGGCTGGCGCAACTCGGTGTCGGCACCATCGACGATCTCGGCCTCGACACCTATTCGGACGAGGCGCGCTTCTACAGCTATCGTCGCGCCACCCATCGCGGCGAGCCCGATTACGGCCGGCTCGTCGCCGCCATCACCCTGGTCTGACGGTTTCCCCATGGCCCTGCATTTCACCGCCCCGGAATTCGCCCGCCGCAAGGAGCGCCTGCTCGCGGAACTCGCCGCGCGCAGGCTGGACGGCCTGCTGATGTTCCAGCAGGAATCCATGTACTGGCTGACCGGCTACGACACGTTCGGCTTCTGCTTCTTCCAGTCGCTCTGGCTCGGGGCGGATGGGCGGATGGCGCTGCTCACCCGCTCGGCGGACCTCAGGCAGGCGCAGCACACCTCGCTCATCGACGATGTGCGCATCTGGACCGACCGCGCCGACGCCACGCCGCAGGACCAGTTGCGCGACATGGTGGCGAGCCTCGGCGGCACGGGTGGCCACATCGGCGTGGAATATGAGAGCTACGGCCTCACCGCCGCCAATGGGAAGAAGCTCGACGCCGCCTTCGACGGCTTCGCCACGCTGGAGGACGCCTCGCGCCTCGTCGACCATCTGCGCGCGGTAAAGTCGCCGGCCGAGATCATCTATGTCCGGCAGGCGGCCAAGCTCGCTCTGGCCGCCCGCGACGCGGCGATCGCGGCCATTGCTCCCGGCGTCGACGAGGGAACCGTGCTCGCTTCCATGCAGGGCGCGATCTTCGAGGGCGGTGGCGACTATCCCGCCAACGAGTTCATCATCGGCTCCGGCCGCGACGCGCTGCTGTGCCGCTACAAGGCCGGGCGCCGCAAGCTGGATTCCGAGGACCAGATCACGCTGGAATGGGCCGGTGCCTACCGCCATTACCACGCGGCGATGATGGAGACCGTCATTGTCGGCCCGCCCCGCGACCGGCACCTGGAACTCTTCGCCGCAGCGAAGCAGGCGCTAGAGGCCTGCGCCCACGCCATCGTGCCCGGCAAGACCGCCGGCGAAGTCTTCGCCGCCCATGCCCATGTGATGGACGGGCATGGGCTGGAAAAGCACCGGCTCGCCGCCTGCGGCTATTCGCTGGGCGCCAAGTTCACCCCCTCCTGGATGGACCCGCCGATGTTCTATGCGGATAATCAATGGGTTCTGGAGCCCGGCATGGTCATGTTCGCCCACATGATCCTGATGGACAGCGAGAGCGAGACGGCCATGTGCCTCGGCCGCACCTTCCTCGTCGGCGTTAACGGTAACGAATGCCTCACCGACGCCCCTCTGGACCTAATCGTTAATTAGCTTTAACCATTTGCCCTGACCGCCGGCGACGGTCGCGACTCTCCGCAGGGAGGGATACGCGCCGCATTCGGCTCTCAGGGGATGGGTTCATGATCGCTCGACTCCGCCGGCAGCTTGGCCGGCGCCTGCCGACGACAGCGGCGCTTCTCGCCGCACTTGCCCTCGGGGCTTGCCAGACCAACGGCGCCGGCAAGCCGGTCGCTTCCAGTGCCATCTCCGGCAGCAACGCCATCGCCTTCGAATCCATCGACGGACCGCCGCAGCCGGTGTTCGATCGGCTGGTGGCTAGCCTCGCCTCCGAGGCCAAGACGCAGAAGGTCGCCGTCGTCTCCCGCCAGACCGAAAGCGCCGCCTATCGCGTGCGCGGCTATTTCGCCGCCGCGGTGCAGAACGGCCAGGGCGAGGTCGACTGGGTATGGGACGTGTTCGACGCCGACCGCGAGCGCGTGCTACGCGTCGCCGGGACCGAGAAGGTCGGCGCCGGCAAGGATGTCTGGAACAAGCTCGACGACGAGACAGTGAACCGCATCGCCGCCAAGAGCCTCGACGAAATCTCCACCCGCCTCGCCGCCGGCCCCGCGCCTGCCCGGCCATCCGCCCCGGCGAGCACGGAAGAAATCGAGGCCGCGCCGCCGGTCCAGCCGGGTGATACGTCTGCTGTCGCCGCCGTTCAGCCGGACGAGCCGGGTGCCGCCGTGGCCGATCCCGCGGCTGCCGGGGCGCCGGGCACCGCGCTCACTTTCGCCGCGCATCCCTGAGCCACATGACCTTACGTTGCGCGGGACAAGCCGTCGCGCCGGGCTTGACTTGGCTTTACAGCACGGGCCGGCCCGCCTATCAGGGCTGCGCGACGGCCGTGCGACGGCCGCGCGGATGTGAGTACGGCTTGGAGCGCGCCGGAAATGTCGAACAATAACGGGTCGATCAAACTCGTCGCCGGCAATGCGAACCGGCCATTGGCGGAGGCGATCGGGGCCTATCTCCGCACTTCGATGACCAAGGCGGTCGTCCGGCGCTTCGCTGACATGGAGATCTTCGTCGAGATTCAGGAGAACGTGCGCGGCAAGGACGTGTTCGTCCTGCAGTCCACCTCCTTCCCGACCAATGACCATCTGATGGAGCTGCTCATCATCACCGATGCGCTGCGCCGCTCCTCGGCCCGCCGCATCACCGCCGTGATCCCCTATTTTGGTTATGCTCGCCAGGACCGCCGCTCCTCCGGCCGCACGCCGATCTCCGCCAAGCTGGTCGCCAACCTCATCACCCATGCGGGTGCCGACCGCGTGCTGACCGTCGACCTGCATGCCGGCCAGATCCAGGGCTTCTTCGACATCCCGACCGACAATCTGTTCTCGGCGCCGGTGATGGTCGCCGACATCAAGTCCCGCTTCGACCTGTCCAACCTGATGGTCGTCTCGCCCGACGTCGGCGGCGTGGTGCGCGCCCGCGCGCTGGCCAAGCGCATCGACGCCCAGCTCGCCATCGTCGACAAGCGCCGCGAGCGGCCGGGCGAGAGCGAGGTGATGAACGTCATCGGCGACGTGCAGGGCAAGCGCTGCATCCTGGTCGACGACATCATCGATTCCGGCGGCACGCTGGTGAACGCGGCCGACGCGCTGCTGGCGCGCGGTGCCACGGAAGTGCACGCCTACATCACCCACGGCGTGCTCTCGGGCGGCGCGGTCTCACGCGTCACCGCCTCGAACCTCAAGGAGCTGGTGATCACCGATTCCATCCAGCCGACCGAGGCGGTGCGGGTCGCGCGCAACATCCGCGTGGTCTCCATCGCCAGCCTGCTGGCCGAGGCGATCGGGCGCACCGCGCATGAGGAAAGCGTCTCCAGCCTGTTCGACTGAGCGCGGTTCCGCGCCCGGTGGCAGCCGGCACTCTATTACCTAAGTCGCGGAAATCTAATAATAAGTCGCGATCATTGTGCACCGCGCCATGATCGCCCCACATTTGGCCGCCACCTTTCCCGCTCGCTAGATTGATCGGGACGACGACATGATGCGCTCCTTCTCGCGCAGCCCGCTGCCGGCTCGCCGGCCACTTGCCCTCCGCTTTGCCGCCCCTCCGCTGCTGGCCTTGACGCTGGTGGCGCCGGCTGGCGCGCAGACGATCGGCGCTGCGACACCGGCGACCTCCGCCGCCGATCCCTGGAACGGCATCGCCGTCGTCATAACCCCGCCCGCTGACGACACCTCCCCCTATGAGGCCGCGCAGGACGCCGATGCCGAGCCCACGCAGCCCGAAACCGCGACCGCCGCGCCGGAGGAGCCGGAAGCGGACGATCACGCGCCCTCTCTGTGGACCATCCTCACCCTCGGCCTCGGCGGCGAGACGCCCGAGCCGCCGAAGGAAGAGCCCGCACCCAACCAGCTGATTTCCAGGCCCAAGCCTGCGGTCGCGAAGAAGACGAGCGACTTCCCCACCAGCCTCGAGCTGAAGCAGGGTCCGGCCAGTGTCGCCATCACCACCACCGCGAGCGGCTCCGCGCCAAGCTCGGGTCCGCTGAACGCCAGCGCAGGCGGAGCCTCGGGCGAAGTGAAGGGCCGCGTGGGCCTCGAGCAGGACAATCTGTCGATCTATTCGACCGGCACGCTCGGCGCCTCGGCCAGCACCAGCTCGCCCACGCTCTCCGACAACCTCGCCGTCGGCAGTTCCTACAGCGTCCCGCTGGCCCCGCTTGGCCTGGGGCAGGAGAAGCTCGGCGCCAGCGTCGAGGTGGACAATTCGCACACATTGACGACAGGCGTCGAGCTGCGCGCCCCGCTCGGCACCTATGAGCGTTTCATTTCCGTGGAGCGCTCCACCCCCGCGGATTCGAGCGCCAGCGGCGTGGTCAAGGCCGGCGTGCTGGGCAAGTTCTAGTCCGCGGCCGGCCGGAAGCTCCGGCGGCATGCTCTCCGGCGTTGCCCTGCAAGCCTTTTGCTGGTATTAGCCCGCCCGTCCGTGGCCTTTTCCGCACCCCTGGAGGCGTGCCACGACGCAAACCGAAAGCCTGAAGGAACGGGCCGCGCGAGCGGCCTTCTCCTTTTGCAACCATGTAAGGAATTAGCCATGACCGCCATCAAGGAACTGAAGGCGTCGGCGCGCGCGAATGTGGGCAAGGGGGCCGCTCGCGCAGAACGTCGCGCCGGTCGCGTGCCCGCCGTCATCTACGGCGCCGGCAAAGCCCCCATCGGCATCACGCTCGACTACACCGAGATCACCCGCACCATCTATGCGGGCCATTTCCTCACCACGCTGTTCAACGTCGACGTCGATGGCGAAAAGCACCACGTCATTCCGCGCGACTACCAGCTCGATCCGATCAAGGATCTGCCGCTGCATGTCGACTTCCTGCGCGTGACTGCGGGCACCAACCTGACCGTCGATGTGCCGGTGCACTTCCTCAACACCGACACCGCTCCCGCCATCAAGCAGGGCGCCACGCTGAACATCGTCGCGCACGCCGTCTCGCTGCACGCGCCGGCCGACGCGATCCCGGAAGCGATCGAGGTCGACGTGTCCAAGTACGGCTTCGGCGACTCGATCCACCTGTCGGCGATCAAGCTGCCGGCGGGCGTGACCTGGGCCGGCCATGGCGACGACACGCTGGCGACCATCACGGCCCCGTCGGGCCTGAAGGAAGCGGACGCAGACGATGCCGCCGCCGCTGCTGCGGACGCTGCCAAGTCCTGATCCGGCCGGGCTGATCTGCGGGCCGCCTCGGCCCGCGCGCCTGCCATAGCTCTTGGAGCCGGAAGCCCGCTTCCGGCTCCAGTCGTTTCTGCCGGAGCCGGTCCGCTCATGCCGGGTCGCCTCGGCGAGCAGAGCGCGCACCACCGGCCGGTCGGATCGCGCTCCAGGGAGATGATCGGTGTTCCTGTTCGCCGGGCTCGGCAATCCCGGGCCGAAATATGCCGGCAACCGGCACAATATCGGCTTCATGGCAGTGGACGCGATCGCCCGCCGCCATCACTTCTCGCCCTGGCGCCGCCGCTTCCAGGGCGCGGCCTGCGAGGGCGAGATCGAGGGGCAGAAGGTGCTGGCGCTGCTGCCCGAGACCTATATGAACGAGTCCGGGCGCGCGGTCGCCGAGGCGCAGCGCTTCTACAAGATCGAGCTGCGCGACCTCTTCGCGTTCCATGACGAGCTCGACCTGCCGCCCGCCAAGGTGCGCGCCAAGCTCGGCGGCGGCAATGCCGGGCACAACGGCCTGCGCTCCATCACCGCCCAGTGCGGCAATGATTACGGGCGCGTGCGCCTCGGCATCGGCCATCCCGGCGACAAGGCGCTGGTGCACAGCTACGTGCTGAGCGACTTCGCCAAGGCCGAGCAGGGCTGGGTCGAAGCGGTGTGCGACGGCTGTGCCGAGCTGGCGGGCCTGCTCGTCGCGCGCAAGCTCGAAGAGTTCCAGAGCCGGTTCCACCTCCTGCTGGAGGCGCGCGGCTTCGGCGCCGCCACCCAGCCCGGCGCCGACAAGCGCTAGCCCGGCCTCGCCTCAAGCACCGGCCCCTCTTGCGCCGGCTTCATCTCTTGCCTAACCACGGCGCCAACATCTCATCGGACAGAGCATCGCACCATGGGCTTCAAATGCGGCATTGTCGGCCTGCCGAACGTTGGCAAGTCGACCCTCTTCAACGCGCTGACGCAGACCGCGGCGGCGCAGGCGGCGAACTATCCGTTCTGCACCATCGAGCCCAATGTCGGCGACGTCGCCGTGCCCGATCCGCGCCTTGAGACGCTGGCCTCGATCGCCGGCTCCCAGCAGATCATCCCGACCCGGCTGACCTTCGTCGACATCGCCGGCCTGGTGCGCGGCGCCTCCAAGGGCGAGGGCCTCGGCAACCAGTTCCTCGCCAACATCCGGGAATGCGACGCCATCGCCCATGTGGTGCGCTGCTTCGAGGATTCGGACGTCACCCATGTCGAGGGCAAGCTGGCGCCGGTTTCCGACATCGAGACCATCGAAACCGAGCTGATGCTCGCCGACCTTGAGAGCCTTGAGAAACGCGCCGGCGCGCTGGAGAAGAAGGCCAAGGGCGGTGACAAGGAAGCCAAGGAACTGCTCGACCTGATGAACCGCGCCCTCGTGCTGCTGCGTGAGGGCAAGCCGGCGCGTCTGGTCGAGGTGAAGCCGGAGGAGGAGAAGGCCTTCCGCATGCTCGGCCTGCTCTCCTCCAAGCCGGTGCTCTATGTCTGCAACGTCGAGGAAGCCTCGGCCAAGAACGGCAACGCCCTTTCCGCCGAGGTCTTCGCCCGCGCCGCCGAAGAAGGCGCCAAGGCGGTGGTCGTCTCGGCCAAGATCGAGAGCGAGATCGCCGTTCTGCCCGCCGAGGAGCAGAAGGACTATCTCGAAGCCATCGACCTTGAGGAGCCGGGCCTCAACCGCATCATCCGCACCGGCTACGAACTGCTGAAGCTCGTCACCTATTTCACCGTCGGCCCGAAGGAAGCCCGCGCCTGGACCATCACATCAGGCACCAAGGCGCCGGGGGCGGCGGGCGTGATCCACTCCGATTTCGAGAAGGGCTTCATCCGCGCCGAGACAATTGCCTTTGACGACTACGTTAAGGGCAAGGGCGAGGCGGGTGCGCGCGATGCCGGCCGGCTGCGGCTGGAAGGCAAGGAATATGTCGTCGCCGATGGCGACGTGCTGCACTTCCGCTTCGCCAACTGACGGCGCTGCCGCACCATCACGCCTCTTGACCCGGGGAACGCGCTCCCGTGTGATCGCGTTCCGACAGGGTATAAAACGCGGCCGCATCGCTCGGCACGTGTTCGGCGACGGGCGGGAGTGCCATGCGGTTCTGGGAGGACTTCAATGAGGGCCACGTCGCGACCTGCGGGCGCTACGTGGTCGGGCGCGAGGAGATCATCGCCTTCGCGCGGGAATACGACCCCGCCCCCATCCATCTCGACGATTCTGCCGCCGAGGCGACGCGGCTGGGCGCACTGTCCGCCTCCGGCTGGCATCTGTGCTGCATCTTCATGCGCCTCGCCGCTGACGGCTTCCTGAACGAAACCGAATGCCTCGGTTCTCCCGGCATCGACGAGGCCCGCTTCCTCAAGCCCGTCCATCCCGGCACGGTGCTGAGCCTGCGCCGCGAGGTGCTGGAGACACGTTCCTCGAAAAGCCGTCCTGAACTCGGCCTCGTCAAATTCCGTTTCGAACTGATCGACGCCGAGAAGAACGTGATGGCCGATCTCGTCGGTACCATCATGCTCGGCCGGCGCAATCCCGGCTTCCGGCCGGCGTGAGGGGCGAGCGCGATGCTTTTCTTCGAGGATATCGAGATCGGCGCGACGACCCGGCTGGGCGCCCACACCTTCCGCGAGGAGGAGATGATCGCCTTCGCCCGCGCCTGGGATCCGCAGGCTTTCCACCTGGAAGCGGGAGCCGGCGCGCGCACCCATTTCGGCGGGCTGGTGGCGTCGGGCTGGTACACTGCCGCCATCGCCTCGAAGCTGCGGGCGCAGGCGATGGCGCGCGAGCACGAGATATTGCGCCGCCAGGGCCGCAAGGTGCCTCGCGTCGGGCCCTCCCCCGGCTTCAAGAACCTGCACTGGCTGCGTCCCGTGCGGGACGGCGACACGCTCTCCTTCGAGAGCGAGGTGGTGGCGAAGAAGCCGAGCAAGTCGCGTCCGGAATGGGGCCTCGTCTTCACCCACGACACCGCCACCGACCAGCACGGCCGCCTCGCCTTCGAGGTGACGAACTGCGTCTTCGTCGAGCGGCTGGAGGCGTAGCGCCTCGGGCGCGGCAGTCCACGCCGCGCGTTCCACCCCACTTAGTCCGCCAAACGAAAAGGGCCCCGTCAGGGGCCCTTCGCATCTCGTAGGAAAGCAGCGGCGCTCAGTGCTCGACGCTCTTCCACACCTTCTTCTTGGTGAAGTAGAGCAGGCCGGCGAAGATGATCAGGAAGATCATCACCTGGAAGCCAAGGCGCTTGCGCGCCTCGAGGTGCGGCTCGGCCATCCACATCATGAAGGCGGTCACATCGCGCGAATACTGGTCGACCGTCTGCGGGGTGCCGTCGGTGTAGGTCACCTGGTCGTCCGAGATCGGCTGCGGCATCTTGATGGCGTGGCCGGGGAAGTACTCGTTGTAGTGCGCGCCTTCGGGGACGGAGAACCCTTCCGGCGCATCCTTGTAGCCGTTCAGCAGGGCGTGGATGTAGTCCGGCCCCTGCTCCTGGTACTGGGTGACGATGTCGATCAGGAAGCCGGGGAAGCCGACCTCATAGGTGCGCGCCTTGGCCAGCGTCGAGAAGTCCGGCGGGTAGGCGCCGCCATTCGAGGCGCGGGCCGCCTGCTCGTTCGGGAAGGGCGAGGGCCAGCGGTCCGACAGGCGGCCGGGACGCTCGAACATGTCGCCGGCGTCGTTCGGCCCGTCCTGGATCTGGTAGCTCTCGGCCACCGCCTTGGCCTGCGCCTCGCTGAACTGCGGCCCGCCTTCCTGCGCGAGGTTGCGGAACGCGAACAGATGCGCGGAGTGGCAGGAGGAGCAGACCTCCTTGAACACCTGGAAACCGCGCTGCAGCTGAGCCCGGTCGTACTTGCCGAACGGGCCGGCGAAGCTCCAGTCCTCGCGGTGCGGGTGAGGCGTCCCCTCAGCGGCGAGCGCCGGGGCGAAGCCGAGGCCCAGCACCAGCGCGCACGCCGCGAGCGGGCGGAGGAGGGAGGAACGGAAGGACATGGTGTTGCTCATGATGTTCCGCTCAACCCTTCGTCTGCGGCGCCGAGACGCCGGCCGAGGCGGGAGCACCGCCCTTGTTCTTTCCCAACACCGCCTCGGTGATCGAAGCCGGCACCGCCTTCGGCTTCTCGAACAGGCCGAGCAGCGGAAGGATGATCAGGAAGTGCGCGAAGTACCACACCGTGAGGATGCGGCCGGCGATGACGTAGCCGCCTTCCGCCGGCTTGGCGCCGAGCCAGCCGAGCCCGATGCACACCGCCACCCAGATCCAGAAGAACTGCTTGAACAGCGGGCGGTAGCGGCCGGATCGCACCTTCGAGGTGTCGAGCCACGGCACGAAGAACAGCACGGCGATGGCGCCGAACATGGTGAGCACGCCGCCGAGCTTGTCCGGCACCGAGCGCAGCATGGCGTAGAACGGCAGGTAGTACCATTCCGGCACGATGTGCGCCGGCGTCACCAGCGGGTTGGCCGGGATGTAGTTGTCGGCGTGGCCGAGATAGTTCGGGATGTAGAACAGGAACCACGCGAAGAAGATCAGGAAGCACACCATGCCGAACCCGTCCTTGATGGTCGCGTAGGGCGTGAAGGGCACGGTGTCCTTCTCCGACTTCGGCTCGACGCCGGTCGGGTTGTTCTGGCCGACCACATGCAGCGCCCAGACGTGCAGCACGACGACGCCGGCGATCATGAAGGGCAGCAGGTAGTGCAGCGAGAAGAAGCGGTTCAGCGTGGCGTTATCCACGGAGAAGCCGCCCCACAGCCACTCGACGATGGTCGGCCCGACCACCGGGAAGGCGGAGAACAGGTTGGTGATGACCGTGGCGCCCCAGAAGCTCATCTGCCCCCAGGGGAGCACGTAGCCCATGAAGCCGGTCGCCATCATCAGCAGGTAGATGATGCAGCCGAGGATCCACAGTACTTCGCGGGGGGCCTTGTAGGACCCGTAATAGAGGCCGCGGAACATGTGGATGTACACCGCGATGAAGAACATCGAGGCGCCGTTGGCGTGCATGTAGCGCAGCAGCCAGCCATAGCTGACGTCGCGCATGATGTGCTCGACCGAGTCGAACGCCATCGACGCATGCGGCGTGTAGTGCATCACCAGCACCACGCCCGTCAGAATCTGGCAGACCAGCATCAGCGACAGGATGCCGCCGAAGGTCCACCAGTAGTTCAGGTTGCGGGGCGTCGGATAGGCGACGAAGGAGGAATGGATCAGGCCGACCAGTGGCAACCGGCTCTCGAACCACTTGAGTGCCGGATTCTTCGGCTCGAACGTGGAGTGTCCGCTCATCTGTCAGTATCCCTGAAGCTGGCTCAGCCGATGGAGATCTTCGTGTCGGACACGAACTTGTAGGGCGGAACCGCCAGGTTCTCCGGCGCCGGCCCGCGACGCACGCGACCCGCGCTGTCGTATTCGGAGCCGTGGCAGGGGCAGAACCAGCCGTCATACTCGCCCATGTGGCCGATCGGCACGCAGCCAAGGTGCGTGCAGATGCCGATGACCACGAGCCACTTCTCGCGGCCTTCGCCCTCAGCGGCGCGGTTCGCGTCGGTGGCGGGCGCGTCGGGGGCGAGATTCGCGTTGCGCGCGATCGGGTCGATCAGCACGGAGAGCTGCGTCGCCTTCGCTTCCTCAATGTCCTTCGCCGTGCGGTTCCAGACGAAAACTGGCTTGCCGCGCCACTTGACGGTGACGATCTGGCCCTCGGCGATCTGCGACAGGTCGACCTCGGTCGACGACAGCGCCAGGACCGAGGCATCGGGCTGCAGCTGGGAGATGAAGGGCCACACCAGGGCGGCGGCACCGACCGCGCCCATGGCGCCGGTCGCTATGTAGAGAAAGTCGCGGCGCGTGGTTCCCGCCGTCTCAGTTGCTGCCACGATGGTTCCCTTTCCCCTTATGCCTCTGACCGCTGCGCGAGCGCGCCACCGATGCTGCGAATCTTGCCGCGCGCAAACATGGCGGTGCAAAAGCACGGTCCACGGTCGACCCTACCTTCGAGTGCCTCTAATTGCATCCGAACCGTTGCTTGTCCAGATGAACGCAGTGCGGCAGTCCGTCCTGCCCCCGCCCTTTCGTCACATGCCGTAGAGTTGGCGGCAGCGGCTCCCGCATGGTGTGCGAGCCCTCCATCGCCGCCATCCCGCAACTTTCCACCGAAACATTCCCGACAATGACGCTCGCCCTCGCCCTCTACCAGCCCGACATCGCCCAGAATGCCGGTACTCTGGCGCGCACCGTCGCCTGTTTCGGCCTGTCGCTGCACATTATCGAGCCGGCGGGCTTCCCGGTCGGCGACGCCGGCTTCCGCCGTGCCGGCATGGACTATCTCGACCGCGCCGCCATCCGCCGGCATGCGAGCTTCGATGCCTTCGAGCGATGGCGCACGGAAGAGGGACGGCGGCTCGTGCTGTGCACGACGAGCGGCGCGGTGCCCTATGCCGATTTCACCTTCACCCCGACGGACGTTCTCCTGCTCGGGCGAGAAAGCGCCGGCGTGCCGGAGGAGGTGCACAGGCGGGCGCAGGCACGAATCATCGTGCCGATGGCACCTGGCCTGCGCTCGCTCAACGTTGCCGTGGCCGGCGCGATGATTCTGGGCGAGGCGCTGCGGCAGACGGGCGGGTTTGGAGCGTAACGCTCCCTACTCCGCCGCCACTTCGCGCTCGGCCTCGTCGGCGTCGAGGAAGCCACCGGACTGACGCTGCCAGAGCCGGGCATAGAGCCCTCCCCTCGCCACCAGCTCGGCATGGGTGCCGGTCTCGACGATGCGCCCGTGCTCCATCACCACCAGCCGGTCCATGCGGGCGATGGTGGAGAGCCGGTGGGCGATGGCGATCACCGTCTTGCCGGCCATCAGCTCGTCGAGATTGGTCTGGATCGCCGCCTCGACCTCCGAATCGAGCGCCGAGGTCGCCTCATCCAGCACCAGGATCGGCGCGTCCTTCAACAGCACGCGGGCGATGGCGATGCGCTGGCGCTGGCCACCGGAAAGCTTCACCCCACGCTCGCCGACATGGGCGTCGAGCGCGGTGCGGCCCTGCGGATCGGTGAGCGTCTCGATGAAGCCGTCGGCATGGGTGCGCCGCGCCGCCTCCCGGATCTGCGCGTCGGAGGCGCCGGGGCGGCCATAGGCGATGTTGTCCCGCACCGAGCGGTGCATCAGCGAGGTGTCCTGCGTGACGACGCCGATCTTCGCCCGCAGCGTTTCCTGCGCGATGGCGGAAACGTCCTGCCCGTCGATCAGCACGCGACCGCTCTCCGCGTCGTAGAAACGCAGCAACAGGCTCATCAGCGTCGACTTGCCGGCCCCCGAGGGACCGACCAGCCCGACCCGCTCGCCGGGACGGATGGCGAGGTCGAGATGGTCGATGACGCCCGAGCCCTTGCCGTAATGGAAGCTCACATCCTCGAAGCGGATCTCGCCGGCCAGCACCTTGAGGGCCGGGGCGCCGGGCTTGTCGACCACGTTGTGCGGGCGGGCGATGGAGAGGATCGCCTCCTGCACGGTGCCGACATTCTCGAACACGCCGGTGACCACCCACATGATCCAGCCGGACATGTTGGTGATGCGGATGGCAAGGCCGGTGGACAGCGCGATGGCACCCAGATTGATCGCCTCGATCGACCACAGCCACACGCCGAGCCCGCCCACGCCGCCCAGCATAAGGCTGTTGAGCACGCTCACCGACAGCGCCATGCGGGTGATCTGCCGCTGCTGGGCGCGAAACGTGTCGTTATGCGCGCCCATCGCCTCGCGGACATAGCTGTCCTCGCGGTCGGAATGGGCGAACAGCTTCACCGTCATGATGTTGGAATAGCTGTCGACGACACGGCCGCTCAACGCCGAATTGGTCTCGGACAGCGCCTTGGAAAGCGCGCGCACCTTCGGGATGAAATGGAACAGCGCGAGGACATACAGCGCGATCCAGCTGACGATCGGGATGGCGAGACGCCAGTCGGCCTCGGCGAACAATATCACCGCGCTCACCGCGTAGACGGTGACGTACCAGAGCGCGTCGATCACCTCGACCACGGAGCCGCGCAGGGCCGAGCCCGACTGCTGCACGCGGGTGGCGATGCGGCCGGCGAAATCGCTCTGGAAGAAGCCGAGCGACTGGCGCACCACCCAGCGATAGGACTGCCAGCGCACCAGGCTGGAAATATTGGCGGTGATGGACTGGCGCACCAGCAAATCATGCAGCGCGTTGGACAGCGGGCGCGCCACCACAACCACGAAGGCCATCCACAGCAGCAGCCCGCCATGCTCGGCGAAGATCGTCGTCGGGCTGGAGGACTGCAGCAGGTCGACGATCTGCCCGATGTAGCGGAACAGCGAGACCTCGACGATGGCGACGATGAAGGCCGCCCCCAGCGCCGCGACGAAGATCCAGCCCCCCTGCCGCACGAAGTGCCAGTAGAAGGCAAGCAGCCCCTCGGGCGGCCGCACCACGGGAGCGGGCCGGAACGGATCGACCAGATTCTCGAACCAGGCAAAGATTCGCGCGAACATGGCCGGCCTTCTGCGCTGGCGATGCGGCGCCAGTATGTCGGATGGCGGCACACAGGCGCAGCGATGCGTGTCACCTCGGCGTAAGGTAAGCGTTGCAAACAGGCCTTCCAATCGAAGGGGAGAACAGTTGATGCGGCCGCGCCATTCCGAGAACCACTTTGTCGACCGCGCCGGCTGGCTGCGCGCCGCCGTGCTCGGCGCCAATGACGGCATCCTCTCCACCGCCAGCCTCATCGTCGGTGTCGCCGCGGCCAATGCCGACAGCGGTGCGGTGCTGCTCGCCGGCATCGCCGGGCTGGTGGCCGGCGCCATGTCGATGGCGGCGGGCGAATATGTCTCGGTCTCCTCGCAGTCCGACACCGAGCGCTCCGATCTCGCCCGCGAGACGGCCGAGCTGGCCGCCGATCCCGCGGCCGAGCGCACCGAACTGGCGCTGATCTATGTGCAGCGCGGCCTCGATCCCGACCTCGCCGACAAGGTCGCCGGCCAACTGATGGCGAAAGACGCGCTCGGCACCCATGCGCGCGACGAACTCGGCATCACCGAAGTCACCACCGCCCGTCCGGTGCAGGCCGCGTTCGCCTCCGCCGCCAGCTTCGCCGCCGGCGCGGCGCTGCCGCTCGTCACCGTGCTGGTCGTGCCGGCCTCCGCGCTGACCTGGGCGGTCTCGCTCGGCGCGCTGGTCTTCCTGGCCTTGCTCGGCATGCTCGGCGCCAAGGTCGGCGGTGCGAACATGGTGAAGGCCGCCACCCGCGTCACCTTCTGGGGCGCGCTGGCCATGGCGCTCACCTACGCCATCGGGGCGCTGTCGGGCACGATGGTCTGAACGCTTCCCGCCGTCCGCGTGACGCTCTAAAAGCACGCCATGCGTTTCAGGGAATTGCCATGACGTCCGCCCTCTCCGCCGATATCGAGACCCGCAAGCAAGCCGCCCGCCTCTGGTTCGAGGAACTGCGCAACCGCATCTGCGCCGCCTTCGAGCAGTTGGAGGACGAGGCGCCGGACGCGCTCTATCCCGGCGTGCCCGGCCGCTTCAAGCGCACGCCATGGGAGCGTACCGACCATGCCGGCGGCAAGGGCGGCGGCGGGGTGATGTCGCTGATGCATGGACGCCTGTTCGAGAAGGTCGGCGTGCACTGCTCGACCGTGCATGGCGAGTTCGCCCCCGAATTCCGCAAGCAGATTCCCGGCGCCGAGGACGACCCGCGCTTCCACGCCACCGGCATCTCGCTCATCGCCCACATGCACAACCCGCATGTGCCGGCGGTGCACATGAACACGCGCTTCGTGGTCACCTCCAAGGCGTGGTTCGGCGGCGGGGCGGACCTGACCCCGGTGCTGAATGCCCGCCGCACGCAGGAGGACCCCGACGCCATCGCCTTCCACGCGGCGATGCGCGGCGCCTGCGAGGGGCGGCCGCACATCGACTATGCCCGCTACAAGACGTGGTGCGACGAGTATTTCTTCCTGCCGCACCGGGGCGAGCCGCGCGGCATTGGCGGCATCTTCTATGACTGGCTGGAGTCGGGCGACTGGGACGCCGATTTCCACTTCACCAAGGCGGTCGGCCTCGCCTTTCTCGACATCTATCCGCGCCTCGTGCGGGCGAATTTCGCAACGCCGTGGAACGAGGCCGAGCGCGAGGAGCAACTCGTCCGCCGCGGGCGCTATGTCGAGTTCAACCTGCTCTACGACCGCGGCACCATCTTCGGCCTGAAGACCGGCGGCAATATCGAGTCGATCCTCTCCTCCATGCCGCCCGTGGTGAAATGGCCCTAGCACCGGGCCTCAGGGCGCCTTGAAGCGGATGGTTCTGCCGGCTCCCTGCTCGGGGCCGTCGAACAGCAGCAGAGCCTCCACGATCCCGTCCGCCTCGGTGAGCGGCAGCACCGCCTCGGGCTTCACCTTGGTGCCGTAACCGGGCAGGTCGATCAGCTTTTCAAGGCGGTCGCCCGCCGAATAGAACAGCGTGTAGTCGCCATCCGCCACCGCATCGTCCGGCGGATCGACCGCCGGTCCTGCGACGACGAGGAAGCCGTCGTGGAACGGCACGAGGTCGCGAATGCCGCGCGGCGTGCCTTTGGTGTCGGGACCGAGCTTCAGCCCGATCAGCTCGCTGGTCAGCGGCTTGTCGCCGAACAGCACATCGAGCGGCACGGACAGTATCCAGGCGGTGCCCTCGCTCACCGGCGTGCGCAGCCCGGCATAGAGCCGCCCACCACGCACCGCGATGCCCTCCACGCTCAATCCCTGCTCCGCGAGGGGTGCATTGCTCGTCGCGCTGATTTCGGGATGGGCCGCGATGGCGTCGTTGAGCCGGCCCGTCTCGGTGATCACCGGCGCCGGCCCGGTGATCGCTCCGTCCGCATTCACCGCATCGGCGAGGAAGGCGAGCCGAAACAGCCGCCGGCTCACCTGCGCCTTCGCATCCTGCTCGGCCGGATCCGCGCCGGGCTTGCGCGCTTCATGCCGCGGCCGCCCATGCGATCCCGCGACATAGAACGCGCCCTCGGTATAGGCGACGGCCTCGCCGTCGAAGTCGATCGCCTTGTCCCGCCCGTCCGGGCGGCGGAAGACATCGCTGACCAGCGGGATGAAGCTGCCCGCCCGGCCGCCATCCTGATCCAGCCGAACGATCTGGGTGCCCTGCGCCTCGTCGTCGACGATCAGGCACAAACGGGGAAAGCCCCTGTCCTGCGCACAGGCGATGCCGCTGATATCGCTGGCCTTCTTATAGTCCTTGCCGTCGAGCGAGCCGACCGGCCGATCCCTCTTCAGCTCGCCGAAGATCTCGCCGTTGAGCTTCCACTCCTGCGCCGCACCGACCGCCCCCGGCAGAACTCCAAGCAGTCCGAGGCTGACAAGCCCGATCCACAGAAACGACCGGGCGTTCCCGTTCGCGCGTTCAGCCATCATTGCCGTTCTCCCGCCCCCGCCCGACGATCAGCTCAGACGATCCCTAAGGTTATATTTGCTTCAATATACACTCAAAAGTTGTACGGAAAAGCCGGTTTGGGGTCTACCCCGCTGCCGCCCGGGCAATGGCCGCGACGGCCTCGCGATCGAACGGGAATCCCGCCTCGACCCATGCCTCCTCCGCGCGCTTGAGTGCCGCCCCGAGGCCCGGCCCCGGCGTCAGCCCCAGCGCGAGAAAATCGGCCGCCTTCAAGGGGAAGACGGGGATCGGCCAGTCGGCCGCGACTGCCGTCAGCGCCCGCCAGCCGGCATCGTCGAGCGCGGCGCCCGAGCGGGCAAAGGCGATCAGCGCGCGGTCCTGGAACGCCTCGCGCCCCATGCGGTAGACAAACGCCTTCTGCCCCTTCTCGCACATGCCCGGCGTCGGGGCCGGCCCGGCCAGCGCGGCAAGCCGCGCGCCTTCCGCATTGGAGAGCCGAAGCCCCTCCCGCAGTGCCTCCGCATCCTCCTCCGAACGCACCGCCAGCGCGCCGAGCCGGCGCACCGCATCCGCCGGCAGGCCCAGCGCGACCTCGATTTGGGCGAGCCGGGCGAAGGTTTCCACATCCCCCGGCCGCCCGAGCACCGGCTCCAGCAGTCCGGCCTGCTGCATGTCCGCCAGCGTCTCTCCGGCGCGCGGCGCGACGAGCAGCTTCAGCGTCTCCGCCCGCACCCGCTCGCGCGAGAGCCGTGAGAGCCCGCCGCGGTTGCGCATCGCCGCCGCCAGCGCCTCGGCGTCGAGCGGGCCGCGCCCACAGGCGGCGTGGAAGCGGAACAGCCGCAAGATGCGCAGATAGTCCTCGCGGATGCGCAGGTCCGCATCGCCGATGAAGCGCACCCGCCCCGCCTCGGCGTCCGCCGCGCCGCCGACGAAGTCGACCAGTTCGCCGGAGCGGGTGAGGTAGAGCGCGTTCATGGTGAAGTCGCGCCGCTGCGCATCATGTGGCCAGCTGCGGCCGAACACGACGCGCGCCCGGCGCCCGTCGGTCTCCACATCCTCGCGCAGCGTGGTCACCTCATAAGGCTCACCTTCCGCCACCAGCGTCACCGTGCCGTGCTCGATGCCGGTCGGCACCGCCTTGAGTCCGGCGGCAAGGGCCCGGCGCGTCACCTCGTCCGGCGTCGCCGTGGTGGCAATGTCGATATCGGAGCGCAGCCCACGCCCGATCAGCCAGTCGCGCACCGCGCCGCCGACGATGCGCGCCTCCTCGCCGTCGCGGTCGAGCGCGGCGAGCACGCGGACCAAGCCGGGTCGGCCCTCCAGCAGCCGGTTCATTCGATGTGTCCGGGGGTCAGCACGCCATCCTTCCAGGTGGGAGGCACATAGGCGCCGGTGGTGGGGCCACGGCTCGACAACTCGAACACGATGAGGCTGCCCGCCACCAGCAGAATGCCGACAATGGCGCTGAGCACGAAAGCCTGCGTCGACCAGCCTTCAAGCCAGCTATCCACCCGCCGCCCGAAGCGCAGATACAGCGCGAAGGCGAGGAAGGGCAGCAGGAACAGCCCAATTTCGGCGATAATCCGCGCCATCAGGTGTAGACTCTCTCATAGAGGCTGCGCAGGATGCCGGCAGTGATGCCCCATATGCGCCGCTTCTCATAGGTCATGGCGTGGAAGGTGCGCATCAGCCCGAGCCATTCGCGGCTCTCGCGCTGGTGATTGTCCGGGCTCATCAGGAAATCGAGCGGCACCTCGAACGCCTCGTCCACCTCGCCGGGGTTCAGCGTCAGGCCGAATTCCGGGCGCACGATGCCGACCACCGGCACGATGCGGAAGCCGGTGCGCGAGAGATAGGCGTCGAGATAGCCGAGCGGCGAGACGAGGGTCCGCGACAGCCCGACCTCCTCCTCCGCCTCGCGCAGCGCGGCGTCGAGCGGACCGGCATCGTCGGGGTCGATCTTGCCACCGGGAAACGAGATCTGCCCGGCATGGCTCGGCAGGTGCGCCGAGCGCAACGTCAGCAGCACGCTCGGCCGCTCGCGGGCGATCACCGGGACCAGCACTGCTGCCGCGCGCACCGGCAGCGCGTCGACCAGCGCGCGATATTCCGGCGTCAGCTCGTGGTCGCCGCGCGGCGCCTCGCCGGTGAGGTCCGGCTCGCGCAAAAGGCGGGCGCGGGCGCGGGCGAGGAAATCATCGAGCGACAGCGCCGGGGCAGAGGCACCGGGGCGCGTGATCGCCTCGGCGAGGGAATGCACGTTCTCAGGCACGGCGCTCATGGCATCCCTTCCACGGTGTCGACCGGCGCGAGAGCGAAGAACGCCCCGCCCGAGGCGACGCCGAACATCGCTCGCCCCCCGACCTCGCGTTCCTCGACCCGCTCGGCGAGGTCGAGAAACACCGGCCGGGTCAGCCGGGCCCACAGGCCCCGCCGTACATAGATATAGGGACGCACCTCGTCGCTGCCCGGCTGCGGGTCGAAACGCAGGGGATGCGCGCCGTCGCAGCGCACGAGATCGTCGAGATTGGTGCGGAAGACCAGCAGCGGCCCCGCCTCCCCGTCCTCCACGGTCGTCTCCTCCGCCGCCATGTCGACGGCGAGGAACGGCGCGTCCTCCACCGTGATGCCGAGCTTCTCCACCGGCGTCACCAGTTCGTAGCGCTGCCCCTCGCGCCGGAGCACCGAGGCGAACAGCTTCACCAGCGCCGGACGGCGGATCGGCCGGCCCTCATGGTGCCATCCGCCCTCGCGGTCGATTCTGATGTCGATTTCGCCACAATCGGGCGGATTCCAGCGCTCGATCGGCGGGAGGGCCCGACCTGGGGCGTCACCGACCGCACGCATCAATTCCTCGAATCGGGCGGAACCCTCTGAACTCACGGCCAAATCCCTGTCACACAGGCGTAATCGCGCTATCGTGATCCCCTGCCCGATAGTCGACGAGGTCTCAAGATAGCGTAAGCTCGCTCGTGAGAAAGCCCGCGCCGCCTGTATGCGCAACGCCCGCAGGTATCAGGCTAGTGCATTGCAATAGTTTTTGTTGCGGCGCAACATAGCCGGCGAGGTTCGGACAACAGACGGGGATTGAGGATCAGCTTATGACATCAGCCACCGGCGAGAATTTCGAATCCCTCGACGACATGATCGTCCGCGCGGCGGAAACCACGGCGGCCAATGTGCGCGCCGCCAAGGCCGGCATCGGCGCGGTCATCTTCGGCCAGGAGGCCGTGGTCGAGCGCACGCTCATCACCATCCTGTCGGGCGGCCATGGGCTGCTGGTCGGCGTGCCGGGCCTCGCCAAGACGAAGCTGGTGGAGACGCTCGGCACCGTGCTCGGGCTCGATGCGCGCCGCGTGCAGTTCACCCCCGACCTGATGCCCTCCGACATTCTCGGCGCCGAGGTGCTGGAGGAAAGTGCGGGCGGGCGCCGCTCCTTCCGCTTCATTCCCGGCCCGGTCTTCGCCCAGCTCCTGATGGCGGACGAGATCAACCGCGCCTCCCCGCGCACCCAGTCGGCGCTGCTGCAATCCATGCAGGAAGGCCATGTGACGGTCGCCGGCATGCGCCACGATCTGCCCAAGCCGTTCCATGTGCTCGCCACACAGAACCCGCTGGAGCAGGAAGGCACCTATCCCCTGCCCGAAGCGCAGCTCGACCGCTTCCTGATGGAAATCGACGTCGACTATCCCGATCGCGACGCCGAGCGGAAAATCCTGTTCGACACCACCAGCGCCGAGGAGACCAAGCCGAAGGCGGTGATGACGGCGGACGAGCTCGCCGCCGCCCAGCGCCTGGTGCGCCGCCTGCCGGTCGGCGAATCCGTGGTCGAGGCGATCCTCACCTTGGTGCGCTCGGCCCGTCCCGGCGCGGATGCCGGCGATCTCGCCAGGTTCATCGCCTGGGGGCCCGGCCCGCGCGCCTCGCAGTCGCTGATGCTGGCGGTGCGTGCCCGCGCTCTGCTGGAGGGACGCTACGCCCCTTCCGTCGACGATGTCGTCGCACTCGCCGAACCGGTCCTCAAGCACCGCATGGCGCTGACCTTCGCCGCCCGCGCCGACGGCGAGTCCGTGACCGGCGTCATCGCCAAATTGACCAGGCGCATCGGGTAAGGCGCATCGGCCAGGCGTTGTCCCGCCTCGCATGGCGGGCGACTTGCATCGAGAAGTGAGCGCGGACCACATCGGCCGCGCGTGACGTGACGGAGACCTGATCGGGTGGAGTTCGACGCCGATACCGCCGTTCGAAGCGCCGCACAGGACGCGGCTGGTCTCGTGGCGGCCATGCCCCGGCTGGTGCTGGAGGCGCGCAAGATCGCAGCCAGCGTCTATCACGGCCTGCATGGGCGCCGCCGCGCCGGCTCGGGCGAGAATTTCTGGCAGTATCGCCGCTTCATGGATGGCGAGCCCTCCGCGCGCGTCGACTGGCGCCGTTCCGCCCGCGACGATCATCTCTATGTCCGCGAGCGCGAATGGGAAGCCGCGCACACGGTGTGGATCTGGCCGGACCTGTCCAGCTCCATGGTGTTCGCTTCGCCGCTCGTGTGGGAAACCAAGCGCGACCGCGCCCTCATCCTTGCCTTCGCGCTGGCCGAATTGCTGGTGCGCGGCGGCGAGCGCGTCGGCATTCCCGGCGTCATGCGCCCCTCCGCCACCCGCAATATCGTGGAGAAGATGGCGGAATCCCTCGTTCACGCGCCGAGCCTGCCGCAGAGCCTGCCGCCTGCCTTCGCGCCCTCGCCGCTGGCCGAGGTCGTCGTGCTGTCGGATCTCTGGAGCCCGACCGCCGATGTCGTCGCCAGCCTGGTGAACCTCTCCGCCTCCGGCGCGCACGGCCATGTCGTGCAGATCTGCGATCCGGCGGAGGAGACCTTCCCCTTCTCCGGCCGCGTCGAATTCCGCGAGCCGGAAAGCGGCGTGCAGCTCACCATCGGCCGCGCCGAGACGGTGCGCGCGGAATACGTCGCCCGCGTCGCCACCCATCGCGCCACCATCCGCCGCGAGGCGGAACGGCGGACCTGGAGCTTCCTGATCCACCGCACCGACCGCCCGGCGAGCGAACTGCTGCTCGCTTTGCATGCGCGCATGAGCGGCGGCAGCTTTGGCGTCACCGCCCATCCCGAAGGCCGCCCGGAAGGCGCCGCCTCGGCCAGCGAGGAAGGGCACGCGGCATGAGCGGCTTGTTCGGCCTTCCCCTCGCCTTCGCCACGCCGATGGCGCTCGCCGCGCTGATCGGCCTGCCGCTGCTGTGGTTCATCCTGCGCCTCGTGCCGCCGCGCCCGCGCCGCATCGCCTTCGCGCCGACGCGGCTGCTGCTCGACATCCCGCCGAAGGAGGAGACACCGGCCCGCACGCCATGGTGGCTCACCGCGCTGCGCCTGCTGCTCGCCGCCATCATCATCTTCGCCGCCGCCGGGCCGATCTGGAATCCGCCGGTGGCCGGACCCGGCTCCACCGGCCCCACCGTGCTGCTGATCGATTCCGGCTGGCCCGCCGCCGCCAGCTGGGAGGCACGCCGCGCCAGCGCCGAGGGCGTGGTGGCCGATGCCGACCTCGAAGGGCGCGGCATCATCCTCATCCCCACCGGCGAGCCGCCGCTGGAGCCGCGCGTCATGGCGCCGAACGAGGCGCGTGAGCGGCTGCGCACCCTGGCGCCGGTAGCCCATGTGCCGGACCGCTCCCTCGCGCTGGCGAGCCTTCGCAAGGCGCTCGACGCCGCGCCGCAGGCTTCCGTCATCTATCTCTCCGACGGCGTCGCGCTGGAGGGCACGGAAGGTGTGCCCGCCGAAATCGCTGCGGCCGTCGGCAGCCATCCGCTTACCACCCTGGCCGACGGCGTGGACGAACCCCTCGCTTTGGCCGCGGCCGACAACGCCATAGACGCCCTCACCGTGAAGGTCGTCCGCGCCGACCGCGACACGCTCCCGCGCGCCGGCAGGGTGCGCGCGCTCGACATGCGCGGCCTTCCCCTTGGCGAGGTGTCCTTCGGCTTCGAGCCCGGCGCGCGTGAGACCGAGGCCCGCTTCGACCTGCCGGTGGAGATCCGCAACGAGATCGCCCGCCTCGAGATCGCCGACGAGCCCTCCGCCGGCGCGGTGCAACTGCTCGACAAGCGCTGGCGCCGGCGCGGCGTCGGCCTCGTCTCCGGCACCACGGCGGACCAGCGCCAGCCCCTGCTCGCGCCCTCCTACTACCTCACCCGCGCGCTCGCGCCGTTCGCCGATGTGCGTACCGCCGAGGGGGCCGGCAGCAGCGAGGCGGTGGACCGCTTCATCGAACAGAAGCTGCCGGTCATCATCCTCTCCGATGTCGGCACGCTCCAGCCCGAGACCCATGCCCGCCTTGCCCGCTGGATCGAGGGCGGCGGCGTGCTGATCCGCTTCGCCGGCCCGCGCCTCGCCAACGCCACCGACGACCTCGTGCCGGTCACGTTGCGGCGCGGCGGGCGCGTTCTCGGCGGCTCGCTGTCCTGGGAGCAGCCGCAATCGCTCGGCGGCTTCACCACTGAGGGCCCGTTCCGCGACGTTCCGGTGCCGAACGATGTCACCGTCGAGCGGCAGGTGCTGGCCGAACCGGACGGCCTTTTGGCCTCGCGCACCTGGGCGACGTTGTCCGACGGCACCCCGCTGGTCACCGGCGAGCGCCGCGGCGCCGGCACGCTGGTGCTGTTCCACGTCACCGGTGACACCTCGTGGTCGAACCTGCCCATGTCCGGCGCCTTCGTCGACATGCTCCGCCGCGTCGTCGCGCTCGGCGGATCGAGTGCGACGGAGATGGACAATGGCGGCGGCGCCGCCGCCCCGACCGGCGAGACCGTCGCCCCCAGCCGCCTGCTCGACGGCTTCGGCGCTTTCCATCCCTCCACCCCGACCGCGAAGGCCATTCCCGTGGGCTATAATGGCCGCGCCACCGCCGACCACCCGCCGGGCTTCTATGGCCCGCCGGACGGGCTCGTGGCCGTCAATGCGCTGCTGCCGCGCGACCGGCTGGTGGCGCTGGACCTCTCCGGCCTCGGCACGGTCCAGCCTTATCGCGCCGGCGTGCCGCGCGACCTGCGGGCGCCGCTGCTCCTCGCCCTGCTGGCGCTGCTGCTGGTGGATTCGCTCATCGTCTTCCTGCTCGGCGGCGGCCTTGCCCGGCTGGCGCCGCGCCGTGCGGCGACCACCGGGGCGCTCCTCTTCGCCTTCGCGCTGGCCGCAGGCTACACACCCGACCGTGCCTTCGCACAGGCGCCCCCCGCGCCCGTTGCCGCCGTAACCGGCGACAAGCCGATGTCGCAGGCCGAGATCGACTTCGCGGTGAAGGCCACCAACGCCACCCGCCTCGCCTATGTCATTACCGGCGACGCCGAGACCGACGAGGTCAGCCGCTCCGGCCTCAAGGGCCTGACCGACTTCCTCGGCGACCGCACGGCGCTGGAAGCGGGCGATCCGATGGGCGTCGACCTCTCGCGCGACGAGCTGTCCTTCTTCCCGCTGATCTACTGGCCGATCGTGCCCGGTGCCGCCAGGCCGACGCCGGCCACACTCGCCCGCGTCGATTCCTTCATGAAGCAGGGCGGCACTGTCGTCTTCGACACGCGCGACGCCGAAACCACCCTGCCCGGGTCCAATGGCGCCGGCACGCCGGCCAACGACACGCTGCGCGCCATCCTCTCCCGCCTCGACATCCCGGAGCTGGAGCCAGTGCCGCGCGACCACGTGCTGACCAAGGCGTTCTACCTGCTGCGCGACTTCCCCGGCCGCTTCACCGGCGGCGCGACCTGGGTGGAGGCACTGCCCGCCGCCGCGGAAGGCGAGGAGCGCCCGGCGCGTGCCGGCGACGGCGTCTCGCCGGTCGTCATCACCTCGAACGACCTCGCCGGCGCCTGGGCGGTCGGCGAGGACGGCCAGCCGCTGCTGCCCATGACCACGGGCGGTCCGCGCCAGCGAGAACTCGCCTACCGCGCCGGCGCCAATCTCGTGATGTACGTACTCACCGGCAACTACAAGGCCGACCAGGTCCACGTGCCGGCGCTGCTTGAGAGGCTGGGGCAGTGAGGATGGATCCCGCTTTCGATAACACCGTCATCCTGAGGTGCGAGCACAGCGAGCCTCGAAGGATGCTGGCGCAGGGGATCATCGGGGATGAGCATCCTTCGAGGCCCGGCTCCGCCGGGCGCCTCAGGATGACGTTGCCTGACCGGCACGGAGCCGCCGCATGAATCTCGGCCTCGCCTTCGACCCGCTGGTTCCCCTGCCCTGGCTGATCGGCCTCGCCGCGCTCGCCGGCGTGGTGGCGCTGCTCGTGGTCATTTCGCGCACCCGCGGCGCGGTGCTGCGCGCGCTCGCCCTCATTCTCGCCGTGCTGGCCATCGCCAACCCCTCGCTCACCCGCGAGGAGCGCGAGCCGCTCCCCACCGTTGTGGCCGTCGTCGTCGACCACAGCGCCAGCCAGGATTTCGGCGAGCGCACGCAGATGACGCAGGCCGCCCGCACTGAGCTGGAAAACCGGCTGGAACGGCTGAAGGAACAGGGCGCGGAGATCCGCTACATCGATGCCGGCGGCGGCGCCGGCGAGGTGGACGGCACCCGCCTGTTCACCGCGCTTTCCGCCGGCCTCGCCGACGTGCCGCCCGAGCGGGTGGCCGGCGCCATCTTCCTCACCGACGGGCGGGTGCACGACATCCCCGCCACCATCGCCGCGCTCGGCTTCCGCGCCCCGGTGCACGCCATCATCTCCGGCAGGGAGGGTGAACGCGACCGCCGCGTGGCGCTGACCTCGACGCCGCGCTTTGGCATTGTCGGCCAGAAGCAGACCATCGGCTACCGCGTCGAGGACGAGGGCGCCCCGGCCGGCGCGCGCGTTCCCATCACCGTACGGCGCGACGGTGAGGTGGTCGCCCGGCCCATCGTCACCGCCGGCCAGCCGGCCAATGTCGATGTCGAGATCACCCATGCCGGCGCCAACATCGTCGAGATCGAGGCTGCCGCACTGGAAGGCGAACTCACCCCGGTCAACAACCGCGCGGCGGTGTCGATCGACGGCATTCGCGACAAGCTGCGTGTGCTGCTGGTCTCCGGTGAGCCGCATGTGGGCGAGCGCACCTGGCGCAACCTGTTGAAGTCGGACGCCAATGTCGACCTCGTGCACTTCACCATCCTGCGCCCGCCGGAGAAGCAGGACGGCACGCCGATCAACGAATTGTCGCTGATCGCCTTCCCCACGCGCGAGCTGTTCCAGCAGAAGATCAAGGATTTCGACCTGATCATCTTCGACCGCTACGCCCAGCAGGGCGTGCTGCCGATGATCTATTTCGACAACATCGTGCGCTATGTCGAGGAAGGCGGCGCGCTGCTCGTCGCCGCCGGCACCGACTATGTCTCCGACGGCTCAGTCTACAACACGCCGCTGGAGGCCATCCTGCCCGCCGCGCCGACGGGGCAGATGAGCGAGGCGCCGTTCCGCGTGAAGCTCACCCCGTCCGGCCAGCGCCATCCTGTCACCCGCGCTTTGCCCGGCTCGCAGAACGACCCGCCGAGCTGGGCGCGCTTCTTCCGCCTGATCGACACTCAGGGCGCGCGCGGCACCAGCGTGATGGACGGGCCGGACGGCAAGCCGGTCGTTCTGCTCGACCGCGTCGGCGAAGGCCGTGTGGCGCTGCTGCTGTCGGATCATTTCTGGCTGTGGGCGCGCGGCTTCGAGGGCGGCGGGCCCTATATCGACCTGCTGCGCCGGCTGTCGCACTGGCTGATGAAGGAGCCGGACCTCGAGGAGGAGCGCCTCAAGATGGTCGCCCATGGCGGCGACATCGTCGTCGAGCGGCAGACCATGGCCGACACCGCCCCGCAGGTGACCATCACCACGCCGACGGGGGCGACCCGCCAGCTCGACCTGACCGCCGCCGAGCCCGGCCTGTTCCGCGCCACCTTCCCCGCCGACACGCTCGGCCTGTGGCGCGCCACCGACGGCACGCTAACCGCGCTGGTCAATGTCGGCCCGCTCAACCCGCGCGAGTTCGCCGAAGTCACCTCGACGACCGAAGCCCTGCGCCCGACCATCGAGGCGACCGGCGGCGGGGTGTGGCGCATGGCGGCGCTCGACGGCGGCGTGCCGCGCGTCATCGCCGTGCGCTCGGGCGAGCGCTTCGCTGGCGAGGACTGGATGGGCTTCGCCATGCGCGACGTCTCCGTCGTGCGCGGCCTCGGCCTGTTCCCGCTGTTCGCCGGTTTCTCCGGCCTGCTCATCCTCATGGCCGGCGTCGCCGCCGCCTGGGCGCGCGAGGGACGCTGATCCCACAACGCTGATGCCGGGTCTGGCCGGCGCATGCATCGCGGGCCATGCTCGCCTTCCGCGAATCGGAAGGGAGCGCCCTCATGAGCCTCATCCGCGGCTTCATCGCCGCCAGCCTCGACGGCTACATCGCCGACCGCGACAATGGCATCGGCTGGCTCGCGCCGTTCGACGAGGTCGATTACGACTATGCCGGCTTCATCGCCAAGATCGGCACGGTGGTGATGGGCCGCGGCACTTTCGAGGTAGTCGCCGGCTTCGAGGGCGGCTGGCCCTATGCCGGCAAGCGCGGCATCATCGTCACCTCGACGCCGCTGGCCGACGCCCCCGCCGGCGTCGCGGCATGGCATGAGGGGGTGCCGGCGCTGATCGCCCATCTGCGCGCGCAGCAGGGGACCGGGACAGGCGACGTCTGGGTGATCGGCGGGGGCGGGTTGCAGGCGGCATTCATCGAGGCCGGCGCGCTCGACCGGCTGGACCTTTTCGTCATCCCTGTGCTGCTCGGCGACGGCGTGCCGCTGTTCCCGAAGACGCAGGCCCCGCCGCGTGCCCTCTCCCTGGAGGCCAGCCTGGCGCTCGACAAGGGTATGGTGCGCCTGACCTATCGCCTGGACGGGCCGCTCGCCACGGCGTGAGCGGGCTCAGCCGGTGAACGGCACGATCTGCTTCTCGAAGATCTGCACGCCGATGCCGGGCTTGGAGGCGCAGTAATATTGCCGGGCGATCTCGTTCACCAGCGCCGCGCGGGCGGCATTGCTGCCCGCGATATGCTTGTCGAGCCACTCATCGGGAACGGTGAGCGCCATGCCCGGCGCTAGGCGGCACAGGATTATTCGCAACTCGTCGCCGTTCACGCAGGCCTCCCCGGATCGCGTCTTGCCTCGGCAAGCCTATAGGACGCCGCCGGCGAGGAGTTCAAGCCGCGGCGCTAGGCGCGTACCTGCAAAGGCTCGGCAACCGCGAAGCCCTTGCGCACCGCGCCGCGCACCGCGTCCAGCGGCGTCTCGTCCAGCGCACAAACCAAAACGCGCGCGGGATCGACCGGTCCGGGAAGCTGCACCTGGCCGTGCGGCACGCGCTTGAAGCCCATGCGGCCATAATAGGGCTCGTCGCCGACCAGCAGTACCAGGCGCGCGCCGTCGGCCTTAGCGGCCTCCAGCGAGCGCTCCACCAGCCGCCGGCCGATGCCGTGCGAGCGGAACGGCGGCTCAACGGTGAGCGGGCCGAGCAGCAGCGCCGGCACCTCGCCGATGACGATCGGGGTGAGGCGCACCGAGCCGACCAGCATCGTGCCGATATAGGCGGTGAAGGACAGGTCGCGCCGGTGCGGATTGCCCTCGCGCAGCCGATAGGCCGTGCGGGCGAAGCGGCCCGGCCCGAAGGTGCGGGCCACCAGCCGCTCGATGGCGGCATCGTCGGCGGGATTGTCGGTCAGCAGGGTGATGGACAGTTCGGTCATCGGAACTCTCGGCGCTTAGGGCTCGGCAGCAAGCCGCCCCGAGCGGCCGGAATCACGGCCGCAGGCGGGCGAAAACGAGAAGGCACGCGCGCGCGGTCGCGCTGCGGGCACGCTCGTCTCGTCGTCGCTGGGCCGGCATCCGATACATGATGGCCATCCGTGGAAAGGGCCGCCCGCATAGCACGGGAGAGTGGGGAGGTCGAGGGCGTTCGCATTCGTGGCTTGCCGCGACCGGGAACGTCTCTTATAAGTTACGAATGTCTACTATAGTTGACGACACAGGCACCCGCATCGCCGACCGCCTCCGGCTGGAGCGCGAAGCCCGCGGTTGGTCGCTGGCCGATCTCGCCAAGCGGGCCGAGGTCTCCAAGGCGACGATCAGCAAGATCGAACGCGAGGAGATGAGCCCGACGGCGACGACGCTGGTCCGGCTCGCCAGTGCCTTCGGGCTCTCCCTCGCCGGCCTGCTGCTGCGCGCGGAAGGCGGCGAACGGCTCGCCCGCGCCAGCGACCAGCCGGTATGGCGCGATCCCGCGACCGGCTATCTGCGCCGGCAGATCTTCGCCCGGCCCGACCATCCGGTCGAGCTGGTGGAGGTCGAACTGCCGCCCGGCGCCCGCGTGGAGCTTCCGGCCTCCTCCTATGCCCATATCCGCCAGGTCCTCCAGCTGCGGGCAGGCGAGCTGGTGCTGATCGAGGGCGGTCGTCGTCATGAGATCAAAGCCGGCGACTGCCTCGGCTTCGGCCCCCCGGCCGATGTCGTCTTCGCCAATGAGACCGCCCTGCCCTGCCGCTACATCGTCGCCCTCACCCGGCTGTGAGTTCCACCATGCCCGATCTCATCATCCGCCGGCTCGACCCCACACCCGCCCTCATCGACGCCCTTGCCTCGCTGCTGGTCGAGACCGTGGCCGGCGGCGGCTCGGTCAGCTTCATGCACCCGCTGAGTGTCGAGAAGGCCACCGGCTTCTGCCGCGCCGCGCTGGAGGCCGCAGCGCGCGGCGAGCGCATCGTGCTCGGCGCCTTCCTGGACGACATGCTCGCCGGTACCGTCACGCTGCAGCTCGCCCTGCCGGAGAACCAGCCGCACCGCGCCGAGATCGCCAAGATGATGACGCGCCCCGCCTTTCGCGGCCGGGGCATTGCCAGCGCCCTGCTGCGCGAGGCCGAGCGGCTGGCCACGGAACGTGGCCGTACGCTGCTGGTGCTCGACACCGCAATCGACGGCGGCGCGGCCGGGCTCTATGAGAAGCACGGCTTCGTCCGTGCCGGCGAAATCCCGGACTTCGCACTGAAGCCGCAGGGCGGCCTCACCGGAACGCGGCTCTATTTCAAGCGGCTCGAACCGCCGGCGGCATGAGAACTCGCGCGCTCAATCGGCGGCCAGCATCACGTGCCGGGCGCGGCCAGCGTCCTTGGCGCGGTAGAGCGCGAGGTCGGCACGGCGCATGAGCGTCACCTCGTCCTCCCCCGGACGCACCACGGCGCTGCCCACCGAGGCACGCACCGAGAGCAGACGACCGTCGATCTCGTAGGGCGCGCCGAGCTGTTCCACAAGGCGAGCGCCCAGCATCTCGGCGCCCGAGGGCTGCGCTGCGCCGATCTGCAGCACGGCGAACTCGTCGCCGCCGAGCCGGGCGGCGAGGTCGCCGGCCCGCAGGCTGGCGCGCAGCCGCTCCGCCGCCGCGCAGAGCAGCGCGTCGCCGGTGGGATGGCCGTGCTGGTCGTTGACCTGCTTGAAATGGTCGAGGTCGATGCAAAGCAACGCCGCCGGCGTCCCCTCGGCAGCGCGGACGATGGTCTCGCGCAGGCGCTGGGAGAACAGGGTGCGGTTGGCGAGCCCGGTCAGCGGGTCGTGATGCGCGAGATGGTGGATGCGCGCCTCGGCGCGATGCCGCTCGGTCGAATCCTCCACCGTCGCGAGTCGGCCGCCGTCGGGCGTCTCGTCGAGCTCGATCTCGAATACGCGTCCGTCCGACAGGCTGAGGGTGAAGAAGGCAGGTGCGGTGTGCGGCAATGCGTCGATCGCCGTGCGCAGCGCGCGAATGTCGACCGCCTTCACGCTGCCGGCGGCAACTGCCGCGCGGGCGAAGTCGGCGAGCGTCACCCCGACCAGCTTCACCCTGTCGGGGATATTCAGCAGCTCGCGCAGGCGCGGATTGACCACGGCGATGTGGCCGCGGCGGTCCAGCATGCACACGCCCTGGTTCAGATGTTCCATCGCCATGGCGAAACGCAGATCCTGCTCACGGCCCTGACGCTCGGCCTCGGCGAGCCGGCTATGGCTGCGGATCTGCCACACGCCGAGCAGCACCACGCCCGCCAGCCCCAGTTCGGCGAGGCCCGCCCCGGCCACGATCACGATCGCCTCCTGCTGCCAGCCGCCGAGCACATCCGTCGCCGCCCGCGTCACCTGCACCTCGACCGGATAGGCCTCCACCTTGTGGACGGCGGAGAAGTCCATCGGCTCGGAGACGACATGGTCGATGCCGTGCCCGAGCGAGGAGAGCGGCAGCGAAGCCGCCAGCGGGTGGCCCGCGCCGTCCTCGGGCCGTCCGCTCAACGCGGGAAAGCGCGCCAGCACGTCGCCATCGATATGCACCAGCGAGATGACGTCGCCCGACGTGGCCGCGACGGTGCCGTAAAGCGACTCGAAATAGCGCAGCCGGACCGCGCCGATCACCACGCCGAGAAACTCGCCTTTGGCCCCCGAGACGCGCTGCGCCATGTGGATCGTCCACACCTTGCCCTCGGCGTCCGTGAGCGGCGCCGAGACATAGCGGGCGTTTGGATCGCCATCACGCAGCACGGTAAAGAATTCCCGGCCGGCGAAATTGCCCTCGGGCAGCGGCAGCGGGTGCGAATGGCCGACCACTTCCCCCTTGTCGTCGATCATCGCGATGAGTTCGACATGGGCGAGACCGGCGATGCGCTGGCGCAGTTGCTCGTGAATGTCCTCCTGCTCCCGCTGCCCGCGGAACGCCTCCGCCGTGTCGATCTCCTGGTTGCGCAGATCCTGCTGGACGCCGTTCTGCACCGTATCGAGCGACTGGAAGGCGCGCTCCGCCTGGTCGGCGAGCACGAGCGCCATGCGTCGGAGTTCATCCTCGACGCGATGGATGGCGGCGTGGCGGAATTCGAACAGGATGACGACCACGCCCAGCGCCAGCAGGATTCCCAGGCCGGTCCCGACCAGCACCAGCTGCCGGCCGAACCAGCGCGGCGCGGCGCGCCCTCCGCCGTCCGACGGCCGTGGCGATGATTGGCTGATCTCACCCATGACGCTCTCGCGGAATATTCCCATGATACCGCGCGCCGCGCGAGTCCGGCAAACTAGCTGATCATGGTCCCCGGCACACCCGCCCGTTATCGCCGGCAGTGGCCATGGTTAAGAGAAGACACGCGCCCATCCGATCTCGGTCAGCGAGTTCTCAAAGCAGCGTTAACCGGGCTGGAGGTTCTCTACCTTTATACCACAGAATCGATTTGAACGGCTTCGTATCTGCTGCGACACTACTCCCCTGTCCGCCCTCAAGGGGATCCGTCATGCCCACGAAGCTCTCCAGCTGGGTGGCCTTTCTGAACATCGACGCGGAGACCGTGGCGGCTCTCGGCACGCTGTCGGACTTCCTCGAGCCACGCATCGACGCCGTACTGGACACCTTCTTCGACCGACTGCTCCAGCAGGAAAACGCGGCGCGACTGTTCGAGGACCCGGCGCTTATCGTGCATGTGAAGGCCGTGCAGCGACGACACTGGATGGAACACGTCTTCACCGGCAATTTCGACGAGACCTATCTGAACGTCACCCGTGCCATGGGGCGGCACCATTTCCGCCTCGGCGTCGACCCGCTGTTCTTCTCCTCGTCCTACGGGGTGGTGCTGAGCGAACTCACCATGCTCATCACCCGCCACTTCATCGACCAGCCCGAGTTGCTGCCGAAGATCCTGGTGGCGCTCAATCGCGTTGTGTTCATCGATCTCAGCGTCGCCAGCTCGGTCTATTACGACGCCTATATCGACGACGTTGAACGCCTCGCGCGCGAATTCAACTTCAGCCTCGCGCGCGCCGGCGAGTACCGCGAATATGAGGGCGGGCTGCATCTCCTGCGCGTCGGCCATATGTGCCGCGCCATCGCGCTTGCCGCCGGCCGCGACCGGCAATGGGCCGACATGCTGCGCATGGCAAGCCCTCTGCACGACCTCGGCAAGATCGGCGTGCCCGACAGCGTGCTGATGAAGCCCGGTCCGCTCGACGAGCGCGAGCGCGCGCTGATGCAGCGCCATCCGCAGATCGGCGCGGAGATCATTCCCGATCACCCCGCCCCGCTCATCCGCATGGCGCGTCGTATCGCCCTCACCCATCACGAGCGCTGGGACGGGGCAGGCTATCCCAAGGGCCTCGCCGGCGAGGACATCCCGCTGGAAGGGCGCATCACCGCGATCTGCGATGTCTATGACGCCCTGCTCTCCCGGCGCCCCTACAAGCGCCCCTGGAGCCGCGAGGCGGCCGCCGCCTATATTCGCGAGAACAGTGGCGCCATGTTCGACC
Organism: Ancylobacter sp. VNQ12; assembly: GCF_049445835.1. Classification (NCBI taxonomy): domain Bacteria; kingdom Pseudomonadati; phylum Pseudomonadota; class Alphaproteobacteria; order Hyphomicrobiales; family Xanthobacteraceae; genus Ancylobacter; species Ancylobacter sp. VNQ12. Next base: position 130,104 of record NZ_JBMSDU010000017.1, read on the forward strand.
CTGCCCTCGTCGAGATATTCGTTGCCAATCTCGCCGAGCTGGAGCGCATCCAGGATTCCTACGCCGAGCTGCCCGCCGACGCGCAGACCGGCGTGCGTGAGGGCCGTCGCCGCGCCAGCCTTTGGGAGGAGCTCATCGAGGAGCCCGTCGGCTTCACCTGGATGATGCGCCCTACGGAGATCAGCTCCACCGTGCCCGATCCGGCCTGACGCCGGGCCTGCCGCATTCCGGCGCCGGCATTCGTGCAAGGCTCTTCCGGCCGGCGCGCACACGGTTCCCCGTGGCATGGGGCCAATTCCGCTCTAGGTGACATACCCATAAGGGGATTCCCAGCGGAGCATTGTTTTGATTCACTGATCTCAGCCCTGGAGGTTGAGATGGCGCGCTTTGACCTGACGGATTTCGAGTGGTCGGTGATCGCACC
>NZ_JBMSDU010000018.1:0-82725 GCF_049445835.1 Ancylobacter sp. VNQ12
CGATGGTACTATGTCTCAAGACCTGGGAGAGTAGGTCGCTGCCAGGCCTGCAAAACACAGCACGCTTCCATGCGAAACCAACCAAAACGCCGCCCCGCGATAAACCGCAGGGCGGCGTTTTGCGTTCAGGGGAAAAGAACGGCGCTGAGATGGACTGGCAGCGGGACCGAGGTCGCCTCCGCGAAACACCGGGCGCAATGCCCAGCGGCGATCACCGTCGCCCGCATCCGCGCCGAAGGCGCCCGCCGGCGGAGCCCCGCTGGCCAAACTGCGCCGCCTCCTCTCTGTTCTTGCCTGGCGAAGTGTATAATTAGCCGGCGAATAGTCTGCTTCTCCGATCCCTCACATTCCTTTCCGCCGGGCGATGCGTCGCTGTGGGTGTTCGCGCGTCGCCTGGAGCCGTAGGTGCAACCGACCGCCACGTCACTGCAAAGCCGCCGGCTATGGGTACCTCCACCCGGAGTCGGGCCCGTCGCCCTACCTTGCGAAGTTTTCGTGAAAAGAAAAATATATTCCTAGTGATTGACGTGTGTGTCCCGCGCGCCTAGAAACAGGGTGACCACGCGATACGGAGGCCCCACGACATGTGCGGCATTGTCGGCCTGTTTCTCAAGGACCCCAAGCTGGAGCCGGAACTCGGTTCCATGCTGGCGGTCATGCTCGATGTGATGTGCGATCGCGGCCCGGATTCGGCGGGTTTCGCCGTCTATGGCGCCGGCACGCCCGGCTTCGTGAAGCTCACTTTGCGTGGCCCGGCCGGCACGGATTTCTCCGCGCTGGGCGCGCAGATCGGCCATCTCGTCACGCCGCGCGACACTCATGCGGTGCTCAGCGTGCCGGTCGCCGAGGAAGGCGCGGTGCGCGCCGCGCTCGCCCGCCTCGCCCCCGAGGTGAAGGTGGTCGGAGCCGGCCAGCGCATGGAGCTCTACAAGGAAGTCGGCCTGCCGATCGACGTCGCCCGCCGCTTCAAGCTGGAAACCATGGCCGGCACCCATGCCATCGGCCATACCCGCATGGCGACGGAAAGCGCGGTGACGACGGAAGGCGCGCACCCCTTCTCCACCGGGCCGGACCAGTGCCTCGTGCATAACGGTTCGCTGTCTAACCATGCCGGCGTGCGCCGGCGCCTTGCCCGCGAGGGTTTCCGCGTCGACACCGAGAATGACAGCGAGGTGGCCGCGGCCTACCTCACCTACCGCATGCGCGGCGGCGACACGCTGGGCCAGGCGCTGACCCATTCGCTCGACGATCTCGACGGCTTCTATACCTTCGTGGTCGGCACCGAGAGCGGCTTCGGCGTGCTGCGCGACCCCATCGCCTGCAAGCCCGCCGTCATGGCCGAGACCGACGCCTATGTCGCCTTCGGTTCGGAATATCGCGCCCTTGCCGGCCTGCCGGGCATCGGCACCGCCAAGGTGTTCGAGCCCGAGCCGTCCAAGGTTTATTTCTGGGATCGCGCAGCATGAACCTCTCCGTCAGCCGGGCTGCCTCGACGGCTCCCTCTTCGGCCCCGACCTTCGTCGATCTCGCGACCTCCAGCCTGCGCGAGCTCAATTCCGCGCTGCATAAGCTCGGTGCCGACACCAACCAGACCTATTGGAAGATCGCCAATCCGGCCGGGCGGCACGCCGTGGTGGCCGGGCTCGACGCGCCCATTACTGTCGAGATCGATGGGCCGGTCGGTTATTACTGCGCAGGCATGAACAAGCAGGCTAGCGTCATCGTCAATGGCAATGCCGGTGTCGGCGTCGCCGAGAACATGATGAGCGGCTTCGTTCATGTGAAGGGCGATGCCAGCCAGGCGGCGGGCGCCACCGGCATCGGCGGTCTGCTGCTGATCGACGGCAATGCGGCTGCGCGCTGCGGCATCTCGATGAAGGGCATCGACATCGTGGTGAGAGGTTCGATCGGCCATATGAGCGCCTTCATGGCGCAGGCCGGCACGCTCACCGTGCTGGGCGATGCCGGCGAGGCGCTCGGCGACAGCCTGTATGAGGCGAAGCTGTTCGTGCGCGGCTCGGTGGCGAGTCTTGGCGCCGACTGCATCGAGAAGGAGATGCGCGAGGAGCACAAGACGCTGCTGGCCTTGAAGCTCAAGGAGGCCGGGCTCCTCGGCGAGGTCGATATATCGGAGTTCCGCCGCTACGGCTCGGCGCGCACGCTCTATCATTTCCACGTCGACAACGTGTCGAGCTACTGAGGCGCGCGATGACAGACCACAGCAATATTCCGCGCACCACGCCGCGTTACTCGTCGACCTTCGACGAATACACGATGTCGGAAATCCGCCGGGCGGCGGCGACCGGCATCTACGACATTCGCGGCGGCGGCGCCAAGCGCAAGGTGCCGCATTTCGACGACCTGCTCTTCCTCGGCGCCTCCATGTCGCGCTACCCGCTGGAGGGCTATCGCGAGAAGTGCTCGACCGAGGTCGTGCTCGGCACCCGCTTCGCCAAGAAGCCGATCGAATTGAAGATCCCCATCACCATCGCCGGCATGAGCTTCGGCTCGCTCTCGGCCAATGCCAAGGAAGCGCTCGGGCGCGGCGCCTCGGCCATGGGCACCTCGACCACCACGGGCGATGGCGGCATGACCAATGAGGAGCGCGGCCACTCGACCAAGCTGGTCTATCAGTACCTGCCGTCGCGCTATGGCATGAACCCGGACGATCTCAAGCGCGCCGATGCCATCGAGGTGGTGGTCGGGCAGGGCGCCAAGCCCGGCGGCGGCGGCATGCTGCTCGGCCAGAAGATCACCGAGCGCGTCGCCAAGATGCGCACGCTCCCCGTCGGCATCGACCAGCGCTCGGCCTGCCGTCATCCCGACTGGACCGGCCCGGACGATCTTGAGATCAAGATCGAGGAACTGCGCGAGATCACCGATTGGGAGAAGCCGATCTATGTGAAGGTCGGCGCGGCGCGGCCTTATTACGACACGGCGCTGGCCGTGAAGTCGGGTGCGGATGTCGTCGTGGTCGACGGCATGCAGGGCGGCACGGCTGCGACGCAGGAAGTGTTCATCGAGAATGTCGGTATTCCGACCCTCGCCGCCGTGCGGCAGGCGGTGAAGGCGCTGCAGGACCTCGGCATGCACCGCAAGGTGCAACTCATCGTCTCCGGCGGCATCCGAAACGGCGCGGATGTGGCGAAGGCGCTGGCGCTCGGCGCGGATGCGGTCGCCATCGGCACCGCGGCGCTCGTGGCGCTGGGTGACAATGATCCCCATCACCAGGCCGAGTACGAGGCGCTGGGCACCACCGCCGGCGCCTATGACGACTGGCACGAAGGCCGCGACCCCGCCGGCATCACCACGCAGGACCCGGCGCTGATGGCGCGGCTCGATCCGGTCGCCGCCGGCCGCCGGCTGGCGAACTATCTCGCCGTGCTGACGCTGGAGGCGCAGACCATCGCGCGTGCCTGCGGCAAGAGCCATGTGCACAATCTGGAGCCGGAAGACCTGGTGGCGCTGACCATCGAGGCGGCGGCGATGGCCAATGTGCCGCTCGCCGGAACCAACTGGATTCCCGGCAGCAACGGCAACTTCTGAAGAATATCCTGAAAAACCCCGCGCCTCGGCGCGGGGTTTGCACATCGACGCCACGCAACGAGCCCCCAAGGGGCCGGGGAACAGCACGAGACCGGATTGCATCACATGGCCAATGATCTTGCCCACACTGCCAAAGAACTCGGCATCAAGTATTTCCTGATCTCCTATGTCGACCTGTTCGGCGGGCTGAGGGCCAAGCTGGTGCCGGCATCCGCCATTGGCGGTATGCAGAAGGCCGGCGCCGGCTTCGCCGGTTTCGCCACCTGGCTCGACATGTCGCCGGCCGACCCGGACCTGTTCGCGGTTCCTGACGCGGAAAGCCTCATCCAGCTGCCGTGGAAGCCGGAGGTCGGCTGGCTCGCCTCCGACCTCGTGATGAACGACGAACTGGTGGCGCAGGCGCCGCGCAACGTGCTCAAGAACACCATGCTCGGTGCCGATTCCATCGGCTACCAGATGAAGACCGGCGTCGAGTGCGAGTTCTTTCTCACCACGGCCGACGGCCTGAAGATCTCCGACACCGCCGACAATGCGACGAAGCCCTGCTACGACCAGTCCGCCCTGATGCGCCGCTATGAGGTCATCAAGGAACTGTGCGACTGCATGCTTACGCTCGGCTGGGGGCCCTACCAGAACGACCACGAGGACGCCAACGGCCAGTTCGAGATGAACTGGAACTTCGCCGATGCGCTGCTGACCGCCGACCGTCACGTCTTCTTCAAGTACATGGCCCGCGCCATCGCCGAGAAGCATGGCCTGCGCGCCACCTTCATGCCCAAGCCCTTCATCGACCTTACCGGCTCGGGCTGTCACATGCACACCTCGCTGTGGAGCGCGGACGGCGCCAATCTATTCGAGGACGAGACGGGTGAACTCGGCCTGTCCGACATCGGCTACAATTTCATCGGCGGCCTGATCCACAATGCCGACGCGCTGTGCGCCTTCACCAACCCGACGGTGAACTCCTACAAGCGCATCAACGCGCCGCGCACGGTCTCGGGCGCCACCTGGGCGCCGAACACCGTCACCTATACCGGCAACAACCGCACCCACATGATCCGCATTCCCGATGCCGGCCGGCTGGAACTGCGCCTGCCGGACGGCGCGGCCAACCCTTATCTCGCCCCCGCCGCCATGCTCGCCGCCGGCCTCGACGGCATCCAGAACCAGCGCGATCCGGGCAAGCGGCTCGACATCAACATGTACACGGATGGGCACAAGGTGCGCGGCGCCAAGAAGCTGCCGCTCAACCTGCTGGACGCCATCCGCGCGCTCGGCAAGTCGACCGTGCTGCGCAGCGCGCTCGGCGCCCCGCTCATCGACGGCTATGTGAAGCTGAAGACCGAGGAATGGGACGCCTATTCGCGCCATCTCACCCAGTGGGAGCGCGACAACACGCTGGATATCTGACGGCGGCCGGCCGGGTTTTGCCCGGCCGCGCACACGCCTCTCGCAATTCGCGCCGCAGCCATTAGCTTCTCGGCGTGCCAAGCCCGAATCCCGCCTGCGACGATGATCTTCCCGAGCCGTTCCGCAGCTGGTTCGCCGGCCGCGGCTGGGCGCCGCGCGCGCACCAGCTCGAACTGCTCGCAATGGCGCGGGCCGGGCGCTCGACCCTGCTGATCGCCCCGACCGGCGCCGGCAAGACGCTGGCGGGCTTCCTGCCAAGCCTGGTGGAGCTCGCTGAACGCCCCCGCGCGCGCAACAGCGTGCGCCCGCCCGGCATCCACACGCTCTACATCTCCCCGCTCAAGGCGCTCGCGGTCGACGTTGCCCGCAATCTGGAGCGGCCGGCGGAAGAGATGGGCCTGCCGATCCGCATCGAGACGCGGACCGGCGACACGCCGGCCTCGCGCCGCCAGCGCCAGCGCCGCGATCCGCCGGACATCCTGCTCACCACCCCGGAACAGATCGCGCTGCTGCTCGCTTCCGCCGATGCCGAGCACCTGTTCGGCGATCTCCGGCGCATCGTACTGGATGAACTCCACGCGCTGGCCGGCTCCAAGCGGGGCGACCTGCTGTCGCTCGGCCTCGCGCGGTTGCGCCGCCTCGCGCCGGAAGCCCGGACCGTGGGCCTTTCGGCCACCGTGGCGGATCCCGACACGCTGCGCCGCTGGCTGGTGCCGCAGGCGGGCGGGCGCGAGATGGGCGACATGGTGATCGCCGAGGCAGGTGCCGCACCAAGCCTCTCCATGCTCGACAGCGTCGCCCATGTGCCCTGGGCCGGGCATACGGCGCGGCATTCGCTGAAGGAGATCTACGGTCTCATCGAGCGCCACGTCACCACGCTAGTCTTCGTCAATACGCGCATGCAGGCGGAGCTGCTGTTCCAGGAATTGTGGCGCATCAACGATGCCAACTTGCCGATCGCGCTGCATCACGGTTCGCTCGATGTCGCCCAGCGCCGCAAGGTCGAGGCGGCGATGGGCGAGGGCCGGCTCAAGGCCGTGGTGTGCACCTCCTCGCTCGATCTCGGCATCGACTGGGGCGCGGTCGACCTCGTGGTCAATGTCGGCGCACCGAAGGGCTCCTCCCGCCTCATGCAGCGCATCGGCCGCGCCAATCACCGGCTGGATGAGCCCTCGCGTGCCGTGCTGGTGCCGGCCAACCGCTTCGAGGTGCTGGAGTGCCGGGCGGCGCTGGAGGCGGTGCGGGCGGGCGCGCAGGACAGCGCTGTGATCCGCTCGGGCGCGCTCGACGTGCTGGCGCAGCATGTGCTGGGCATGGCCTGCGCCGGGCCGTTCGAGGCGGACGAACTCTATGCCGAAGTCACCTCGGCCGAGCCTTACGCCGATCTGTCGCGCGCGGATTTCGACGATGTAGTCGGCTTCAATGCCACCGGCGGCTATGCGCTGCGCGCCTATGAGCGCTTCGCCCGCATTCGCCGGACGAAGGACGGGCGCTGGCGTGTCGCCAATCCGGAGGTGGCGCAGCAATACCGGCTCAATGTCGGCACCATCGTCGAATCCACCATGCTGAAGGTGCGCCTCACCAGCGCCAAGGCGCGTTTCGGCGGGCGGGTGCTTGGTGAGGTGGAGGAGTATTTCGCCGAACAGCTCAGCCCCGGCGACACCTTCGTCTTCGCCGGCGAGGTGCTGCAATTCCTCACCATCGTCGAGAACGAGGTGCGTGTCGCCCGCACCCACGCCAGCGAGCCGAAGGTGCCGTCCTATGCCGGCGGCAAGTTTCCGCTCTCGACCTTCCTCGCCGCGCGGGTGCGGGCGCTGCTGGCCGAGCCGGCACGCTGGTCGAGCTTGCCGGGGCAGGTGCATGAATGGCTCGACCTGCAACGGCTGCGCTCGCGCCTGCCGGGCTATGACGACCTGCTGGTGGAGAGCTTTCCGCGCGGCGGCCGGCATTACCTCGTCACCTACCCGTTCGAAGGGCGCCTTGCCCACCAGACGCTCGGCATGCTGCTGACCCGCCGGCTCGACCGGGCGGGGCTGCACCCGCTGGGCTTCATGGCCAATGACTACGCGCTGGCGATCTACGGCATTTCCGACATGTCGCTGGCCATCTCGCAGGGCCAGCTCGACCTCGATGCGCTGTTCGACGCCGACATGCTGGGCGACGACCTCGAGGAATGGCTGGCCGAATCCTCCCTGATGAAGCGGACCTTCCGGCAATGCGCGGTCATTGCCGGGCTGATCGAGCGGCGTTTTCCCGGCAAGGAGAAGAACTCGCGGCAGGTGACGATGTCGACCGATCTCGTCTATGACGTGCTGCGCCGCCACGAGCCGGGCCATGTGCTGCTGCGCGCCGCGCGTGCCGATGCGGCGACGGGACTGTTGGACATACGCCGGCTCTCCGACATGCTGGTGCGCATCAGGGGACGAATCGACCATGTCGCCCTGCCGCGCGTCTCGCCGCTCGCCGTGCCGGTGATGCTGGAGATCGGCCGCGAGATGGTGGCGGGCGCGGCAGCGGATGCGCTGCTGGCCGAGGCCGAGGACGAACTGATCAGGGAGGCGACGAGTGGCTGGGATGCCGACCGGGACAGCGCTGGATGAAGTGACGCGCGAGGCCGATGGCGGCATCGTGCTCGCCGGCGCGCGTCTGGTGCTCGATCCCGCCGGTGCGTTGTACTGGCCGGCGGAGCGCATGCTCGTGGTCGCCGATCTGCATCTGGAGAAGGGCTCCGCCTTCGCCGCGCGCGGCGTGCCGCTGCCGCCCTACGACACGCGCGCCACGCTCGCCGCGCTGGCGCAGATGGTGGAGCGCTGGCGCCCGCGCACGCTTGTTGCTCTGGGGGACAGTTTCCACGATCGCGGCGGTGCCGGCCGGCTGGGGGGCGAGGAGCGCGAGACCATCGGCGCGCTGGGACGCGGGCGCGAGCTGGTGTGGATCGCCGGCAATCACGATCCCGAGCCGCTGGCAGGGATCGGCGGCACGCACGCGCAGGAGCTGAGGGTGGGACCGCTCACCTTGCGCCACGAGCCGCAGGCCGGCGATGGCGCGGGCGAGATCGCCGGGCATTTCCACCCTGTTGCGCGCCTCGTGGTGCGCGGGCGTGGCTTGCGCCGACGCTGCTTCGTGACCGACGGCGCCCGGCTGGTAATGCCGGCGCTCGGCGCCTATGCCGGCGGGCTGAATGTGCGCGATGCTGCGCTGGCGGGCTTGTTCACTGACGCCTATGCCGCCCATCTCGTGGGCGGGGCGCGGATCTACCGCATCGCCGGGCACGCCTGCCTGCCGGATCGCTGATCACCGATCCGGCACGGCTATCAGCGCGCGGCGGGGATTAGCGCGAGGCGGTCTTGCGGGGCACCGGGTTGGTCTGGTCCCAGTCCTGGCCGGAGCCGCCATTGGCCTGCGCGTCGACCTGCGTCGGCGTCCACTGCTCCAGCGCGACACGGGCGGAGGCGAGCGTCGAGGCATCCAGCTTGGCGGCGATCTCGTCGCGCTTGGCGCCGGCTTCCGCGTCACCGCCCGCCGCGGCCACCGAGAACCAGCGCCAGGCTTCCAGCAGATTGGTGCTGACGCCGAAGCCGCGGGCATAGAGCACGGCGAGATTGAACTGGCTGTCGCGCACGCCATGCTCGGCGGCGCGGGTGAACCACACTGCAGCCTCGCGATAGTCGGGCTGCCCATCGACGCCGGCGGCGAGCAGGACGCCGAGATTGTGCATGGCGCGCACATTTCCGGCGACGGCGGCACGGGTGTAGAGCGAGCGGGCGCGCGCGACGTCGCGGGTGACGCCTTCCGCCCCCTTCTCATAGAGCGAGCCGAGGCGGTAGAGCGCCGGAATGGAGCCATGCTCTCCGGCAAAGGCGAACCATTCCGCCGCCCGCGCCGCATTGGAGGGAATGCCGATGCCTTCAAGGAAGCGATGGCCCATCTCATACGCGGCGTTGGCGTCGCCCGAGAGAGCGGCCGCGCGCAGGGCCTGGCTGCCGATACTGCTCGGCAGGTCGCCGGGCGCGGACATGCTGGAGGGACCGGGCGTCGCGGCGGGCGCTGGCGGAGCGAGTGCCGGTGCCGGCGCGGGGGCGCGCGGTGCGCCGACCGAGCCGGTGATGTCGTCCGGCAGCGGTGCGCTGCCCGGCGCCACGTTCGGCGCCGCCGGCCGGGCGAGATTGGGTAGGCCGGCGGCCGGAATGGCCGCGCGCTGCTGGCCTTCGCGCATGACCCCGAGCAGGTGCCACGAGCCATAGGCAAGGCCGGAGCCGCAAATGCCGATCAGCAGCATGGCGCGGATGCGCGCCAGCCAGCGGCTGGTCGAGGATGGCGCCTGCTGGCGCTGGTGCCGCTCGCCGATGCGGCTGTGCATCTCCGGCAACACCACCGAGGCCGGCTGCGAGGCACGCCTGGCCTGGGCGATGAACTGGGCGCGGTTGGGGCCGTCCGCCGCCGGCTTCCCGTGTTCCTCGGCTGCGGTTCCCGCAGGGGTGGCCGCGCCGGCGCGCGCCACCTTGGCGGCGTGCACGGCTGCATTGAAGTCGAACTCGTCGCCGAGCGCGCCGGGCACCGGCGGATCGTCATCCGGCAGGAAGGCGGGGGCGGCCTTGGCGGCGGGCGCGGGGGCCGGCGGCACATAGGCGCTGGCGGCCTGCGGCGAGCGCGCGAGTTCCTCAAGCGCGGCGCGCATGAGCTGCGGCTCGAACTCCTTCGGAATCGAGGCCGGCGGTGGGGTGAACACCGGCTGCGCGGGCATTGCCTGGGGGGGCGGCGGCGTCATGGCGGGTGCTTCGGCGACGACCGGCGTGGCCGGTGGGGGCGCGGCGGGCGCGCGCGAGGCCTCGACCGCTGCGACCTCGCGCTTCAGCAGCGACGCGGCGCCCGTCCCGCCATTGCTGCGCGGCCGGTGGCCGGCATTGGCGAGAACGGTGGCGCGCGTCTCTTCCATCTGGATGAAGAGGTCGTTGACCGCGCGCTCGATACCCGCCAACTGCCCGGTGATCTGCGTCGAGGGCGTCGTCGCCGCATCGAGCTTCTGGGCGATCTCCGCGACCTGACGGCTCAGCGCGTCGAAATGCGGGGAAGGATCGGGAAGGCTGACCGGCCGCTCGATCCGCTCGATGCGGTCGGACAGGCCGCGGAACAGCTGTTCCATGCCGGCCGGCGCCTCGCGGCGCGCGGTGACGAGGTTCTGCTGGATGGAATCCAGCCGGCGGAAGATGTCGTCCAGCGGCAGGGTCGGCGCCGGCTGGCTGAGGAGGCGGTCCGCCAGCGTGTCGATGCGCCGCTCCAGCGTGCCCACCGCCGAGCGGATCATGCCCTCGTCGACGACCGGCATCTGGCTGACCTTGGTGGCCAGCAGGGCCACCTGATCGGCCAGCAGCCGCAAGGTGTCGGTCGACAGCGCGCGGCCCAAGAGGTCGCGGATTTCCGACGCCTGCGCCTGGAGGCGTGCAATAGCGGCACCGTCGACGGACTTGGCGTTGACGATGTCGATCTTGCGCTCGAGCGTTTCGATGCGACCCAGCAGCACCGCCGGATGCTCCGGCAGCTTGAGGGCGACGATCATGTCGCGCAGCGCCAGCAGCGTGCCGCGCAGTTCCTCGTCGCCCGCCTCGGTAAGTTCGGAGCGCTCGACGAGACGGGTCACGGTGCGCTGCAATTCGTCGACGGCGCGGCGCGGCGCCAGCGCGCCGATGAGCTGCCGCATTTCCGCCAGCTCGCGCTGGAGCGTGCCGAGCGTCTCGACCGGAGGGGAGGTGCGGACCGGGGAAGGGAGCGGCGGAAGGGCGGGGGCCGGCGCCGCGGGGCGCTCGGACGTGCGGCGGTGCTCATCGGCCGCGCGTTCGGTGAGCTTTCGTTCCGTCAGATTGCGCTCGGCCAGATTGCGCTCGGCAAAGCCGCGATCGAGTTCGTGCTGGCGCGCGGCGATCTCGGCCACCGCGGCCTCGATAGCTTCCGGGCCGGGGGCGGCGGAGGGCCGGTAGTCCGTGCGGTAGTCGCGGCGGCCGACGGCCTCGGCGGTGCGTACGATGTCGTTCATCCGCTGTTCGAAACGCTCGCTCGTGGCCGCGCCGCCGGGCCGTTGCCGCGGCGCGTGCATCGCGTCGATGCGTTCGTTGATCTGCCGCAGCGCGGCATCCAGCTTGGTGTCGGCGGAGGCCGGCGGGGGCGCGCTGGGGGGCGGAGCGGAAGGCCGGTAACCGCCGGGAGCGCTCGCGGCGGGCGTCGCGGCCGGCGCGGAGACGACGAGGCGGTCAATGGCGCCGGAGAGTTCCTGGATGCGGCGTTGCAGGTCCTCGACCGTGCCGCCGCCCGCCGCTGCCGTCTGCGCCACGCCGGCATTCGAGGCGAGCAACTGGGACTTGAGCCATTGGTCGAGCGGCTGGCCCGCGCGCTGCGCGGCCTCGCTCATCGCCCGCCATGCTTCGGGAGCGATCTGGCCTGTCGTGGAAGTGGCCCCTTGCCTCACCGTTGTCTCCGTCGCGTCGGGCGCCGAGGCGGCGAGAATCGCCGTGCATCAGCGCTGGAGGCTGCTGCACCGACTGTTCAATTTTCTTGGTAAATGTCGCGTTAATGCGCTGGTGCCGATTAACCATGAATGCGCGGCTCCCTCCGGCGAATCCGACCGGCGCGAGAGGCATCGGACCGCTCTCCGGGGCGATGGAATGTGCGGCTTACCCCTGCCTAAAACGACCGGAAGCTTATGGGAGCCACTTTTCGTGACAGGCGACAGGAATATGGGGTGATGAGAAAATCTCTTATAAATCAAAGCAGTGATGCGTCATTTAACAGTAAGTTGCCCTAACGTAGGGTGCGACTTTCTCCCCCAACGGAACCTCGTCTGCGACACTCCGGTCAACCTTCCTGACGTGTCCCCGTCAAACATTCGGAGTTCCGAGATGGATTTCTCCTCTTTCGAGGCCGAGCGCACCGCCGATCACCTTGGCGCCTCGCACACCGACCCGCAGTTTTTTACCATCGGTGACCTCGCCCGCGAGTTCGACGTGACGCTGCGCGCCCTGCGCTTCTATGAGGACAAGGGGCTGCTCTCGCCGCGTCGCGAAGGTCTGACCCGGCTTTACAGCGCCGCCGAGCGCGCCCGCCTCGCCATCATCCTCAAGGGCAAGAAGCTCGGCTTCACCCTCGCCGAGATCAAGGCGATGGTGGCACTGCGCGAAGGCACCGCGGTGCCGGCCGGCGGCCTTGCGCTGACCCGTGAGAAATGCGCCGAACAGCTGGCTCTCCTCGAGCAGCAGAAGACCGAGATCGAGGACGCCATCGGCGAATTGCGCCAGATGGTTGCCGCCTTCCCGGCGCGCAACGCGGCCTGAACGACGCCTTTTCTCCTGCTTGTCGACCTGAATTTGCGGCGGCGCCCCTTGGGGCGCCGTTGCCGTTTTGATGGACATGACCGGGGCATGTGGGGGGCAAGGCGGTTTCCCGAAGGGTGCTTCCTGTTCTAGCGTGTGCGGCCCGCTGAAAAGGCGGTTCGTGAATCGCCAGCCGAGAGCATCATGTCCCGTTCCATCGATTATTACTTCTCGACCCAAAGTCCCTGGGCCTTCATCGGCTATGCCGCCTTTCAGGATGTGGCTCGCCGCCATGGCGCCCGCATCAATTTCCGCCCGGTTTTTCTCGGCGAGCTGTTCGCGGAGACCGGCGGTCTGCCGCTGGCCAAGCGCCACCCGGCGCGCCAGCGCTACCGGCTGGTGGAGCTGAAGCGCTGGCGCGAGGCGCGCGGGCTGGACTTCCACATCAGCCCGGCGCATTGGCCTTTCGATCCCGGCCTCGCCGACCGGCTGATCATCGGCGCGCAGATCGCCGGCCATGATGTCGGGCCGCTGGTCGGACGGCTCGGCGCGGGCGTGTGGCAGCGCCAGGAGAACCTGGCCGATCCCGCCACGCTCGCCGCCATCCTCGCCGAGCTCGGCCTGCCGGCGGCGCTGCTGGAGGCCGCCGACGGCGACAAGGCGCGCGCCATCTACCAGACCAACCACGCGGATGCGGTGGAGGCCGACGTGTTCGGCTCGCCGGCCTATGTGCTCGACGGCGAGGTGTTCTGGGGGCAGGATCGGATCGAACATCTCGATGCGGCGTTGTCCAGCGGGCGTGCACCCCTGACGCCCTGATCGTGCCCGCCGCTGGCGGGGGTAAAGGGAGGAGCCCATGTCACGGGCCATCCATGCGACGGCGCTGCTGGCCGTCGTTCCATTGCTCATGCCGGCGGCTTCGCCCGTCGCGGCCCAGGCGGCACTGCCGCTGCCCGGCGCCTCCGCGCCCCGCTTCACCCTCCAGCCGGTGGAGGGCGGTGTGCTGAAGCTCGACACGCGCACCGGCGCGCTGTCCTTCTGCTCGACCAGGGCGGGAGGGAGCGCGGGCAGCTGGGTCTGCGAGGCGGTGCCGGAGGATCGCACCGCGCTGGAGGAGGAGATCACCCGGCTTCAGGGGCGCATTGCCGAGCTGGAAAAGGGCCGCTCCGGCGTGCCGGATATCATCGCCCCGCCTTTGCCGCCGACCGGCCGCGACGCGCCGCCGCCGCCGGCGGAAGGCGAACCGGCGCCTCCGGGCGCCGGCGAGTCGGCGCAGGAGGCCGAGCGCAAGCTCGACCGCGCCATGGACATGGCCGAGCATGTCTTCCGCCGGTTCTTCGACATGGTGAACCGGCTGCGTAGCGAGCCCGCGCCGCAGGAGCAGAAGCTCTGAGGTCGGCGGAAGCTTAGAGCGAGGTCACGAAGGCGTAGGAGCGCGCGAGCGCCTGGTCGGTGATGCTGCCGGGGAAGCCGATGAAGACGTGGCAGCCGCCGGGATAGACGGCGAGCTGTGCCGGATTGCCGGCCGCCAGCCAGCGTGGCGCCATGAACAGCGTGTCGTCGAGCAGCGCGTCGCGCGTGCCGACGGTGAACAGCGCCGGCGGCAGGCCCCTGAGATCGGCGTGCAGCGGCGAGATGTCGGACGTCGCCACATTGCCGCCCTCGCGCAGGAAATGGCCGACGAAGACGTTGATGTCGCGCGTGTTGAGCACCAGCGGCTCGTCACCCCACAGCCGCGCGCTCGGCGTCAGCCCGAGGTCGTAGCAGCCGGCGGTGAGATTGGCACCGCGGAACGGGGTGAGCCCATGCTTGTCGCGCAGCCGCAGCAGCGTGACCACGGAGAGGTGGCCGCCCGCCGATTCGCCGCCGATGACAAAGCGCTCGGTGCCGAAGCGCGCCGCCCCCTCGCGCAGCAGCCACAGCGCGGCCGCCTCGCAGTCGTCCGGGCCGGCAGGGTAGGGGTCTTCCGGGGCGAGGCGATAGTCGACCGACACCACGGCGAAGCCGGTGCGCTCGACGAAGCGGTGGTTCAGCCCGTCATTCTCCCGCGCCGAGCCGAGCGTCCAGCCACCGCCATGAATGTGGAGATAGACGCCCTTGGCCGGCTCCGGCGGGGTGAGGATACGCAGCGGCACCGGGCCGTGCGGGCCGGCGATTTCGATCACCTGCGCATAGGGGCTTTCCGGCGCCAGGGGGAAGGGGCCCTTGCCCTCCAGCCGCAGCTTGCGCAGCATCGCCATGGGGAAGACCCAGCGGTCCGGCACGGCGCCGAGCGCCTTGACGATGCCGGCATTCACCGCGCGGGTATCCGGCGCGATCGACGAGGGATCGAACACGGCGGGGTCGATCGAAATGTCCGAGGCGATGGCCGGCGAGCGGGACGACGTGGCGAGAGGCGAGGACATGAGGCGTTCACGCTCCGACGATGGAGTTGGATGAGGCTGTCATCGGGGGCTGATCTACCCTATCCAACCCCAGCCGGGCACATTCGTCCAGCTTGCCGTCGCTGAAAGGAGGTTGCGATGAACCGGATTCGCCTGTCGCAGGTGCGCGAAACCCCGGTGACGCGGCGCTTTTCGACCGTGCTGAGCGTGGACACGCCGGGGCGCGGCTTCACCGACATCACCGAGGCGGTTCGCCGCTTTGTCGCCGAAATCGGCGCCGGCGACGGCGAGGTCGCGCTGTTCTGCCGGCACACTTCCGCCTCGCTCGCCATTCAGGAGAATGCCGACCCGGATGTGCGCGTCGACCTCCTCACCGCGCTCGATCGTCTGGCACCGGAGGATGCCGGCTGGGTGCACGACATGGAGGGCCCCGACGACATGCCGGCCCATGTGAAGGCGGTGCTGACGGGCATCCACCTCGCCATCCCGGTGGTCGACGGGCGTCTGGCGCTGGGGACCTGGCAGGGCATCTATCTGATCGAACACCGCGCGCGCGGCCATCACCGCGAATTGGTTGTGGCGTTTGTCGGCGATGCCCACTAAAGGTCGTTACGGAACTTCCTGGTAAGCATGCCTGTCGCCGGACGGGCGAGGCGCTCGCGCGAATGCTTGCCGCAGAGGTTCCACGACACCATCATCGCAAGCGCGGCATGCGGAGAGCGCGTGGCGCGCGGGTGGAAAGGGCCGCTGCGAAGTGGACACGACGACGAGTTTTCGGCTGGTGATCGCGGACGATCATCCGCTGTTCCGGGGCGCCCTGCGCGAGGCGGTATCCCGGCAGTTCCCTTCCGTCGAGCTGTTCGAGGCGGGTGGCTTCGAGGATCTCCAGGCCCTGCTGGAACGCGAGAGCGACTTCGACCTGGTGCTGCTGGACCTCACCATGCCCGGCGTACGCGGCTTTTCCGGCCTGATGTATCTGCGGGCGCAGTATCCCGGCGTTCCCGTGGTGGTGGTTTCCGCCAATGAGGAAGCCGGCGTCATCCGCAACTGCATGGAATTCGGCGCTTCCGGTTTCATCCCCAAGACCAGCGCCGTCGACACCATGCGCGAGGCGATCGCCGCCGTGCTGGAAGGCCGGACCTGGACGCCGCCCGATGTCGACCTCACCGCCGGCTCCGACAAGGAGACGCAGGCGCTGGTCGGGCGCCTGGCGACGCTGACACCGCAGCAGGTGCGCGTGCTGATGATGCTGTCCGAGGGGTTGCTCAACAAGCAGATCGCCTATGAACTCGGCGTCTCCGAGGCGACGGTGAAGGCGCATGTCTCCGCTATCCTGCAGAAGCTCGGTGTCGAGAGCCGTACCCAGGCGGTGATCGCCGCCTCCAAGATCGAAGGCGGCACCTGGTCGCAGGCGGCAAGCTGACGCTCGTTTGGCCGCGCGCTACGGCACCTTGTTCAGTGGCCAGCCGAGGCGGCTGTAGAGGTAGCGCTGATAGCTGAGAATATCGACGCGGCGCAGGTCGCGCACGCGCGCGCCGTCGCGGGTGCGCAGCGCCAGCACGATCTCCTGCATGATCTGGTTGGTGAATTCGAGAAAGGCCGGGTCCTGGGCCATCGGGGCGTGCAGCGCCCGCGCCATCATCGGCGCGCCGCGCAGCCGCATGGTTCGGATCAGCGAGGCCAGCAGCGGAGAGCCGCAATGCTCCGAGACGAAGAACGCCCAGTTGTGGATGGAGCGCATGTGCTCGGCCGGCGTGCCGTGGAACTGCGCGTGGTGCGACGCCCGCGTCAGTTCCTGCAGGCCGTCGAAATCCTTCTCGCTCGCGCGCAGCGTGAACAGCGCCGCCGCCTCGCCTTCCAGCAGCGCGCGTAGCGACCACACCTCGTCGCATTGCTGGCGCTCCAGCAGCGGCACCTGGATGGTGCGCGCGGGGGTGACCTCCAGCGCGTCGTCGGCGACCAGCCGGGCAACCGCCTCGCGCACCGGCTGCATGCTGGTGCCGTAGGTGGTGGCGAGCGAACGCAGCGACACCTTGGCTCCGGGCAGCATCTTGCCGTCGAGCATGTCCTGGCGAATGGCGGAATAGACCTGGTCGGAAAGCGTGTTGCCGCCGTTCTGCTGTGTCACGCGCCCCTCTTTCCGCAAGATCAGCGCCGCGCGGTGCAACGGATTGCGCCGCGCGCGGCGGCACCCCGCTTCCCTTTGTGCACAGTCATGCCCGTCCGTCCATACCCTGCGGTGGGTCGATGCCGGTCACGCTAACAGGTGCAGGTACGATGTGTGATCACAAATGGTGTCGATGGTCGTTGGAGACGTCATTTTACGGCATCGCGATGGCGTCGACTTGGGTTGGAATGCCTGTATATGCGTAATCTCTTGACGCCGCCTCCGGCTGGCCTGTAGCTTTCATCGTCATCTGTGATCACACATCGGGAGCGTGTCGATGAACGTCCTGGCGCGGGGCTCCAACCACCCCGGCAATACGGTGCTGCTGCCCTTCTCCAATCTCCAGCAGCTGCGTGAGCAGCGCCCGCTGATGTTCGTCGGCGGCAAGGGCATCTTCACCTTCGACGAGCATGGCCGGGACTACATCGAGGCGGTGTCGACCTTCTACTGCGTCAATCTCGGCTTCAGCGACGAGGAACTGATCGAGGCGGCGATCGAGCAGATGCGCGCGCTGCCGTTCTACCCCTCGGGCATTCACCGCACAGCGCCGGTGGTGCTGGAGCTGGCGGAGAAGCTGGTGCAGAGCGCGCCGGTGCGCGGCGGCCATGTGATGTTCGCCACCACCGGCTCGGAGGCCAACGACCAGCTGCTGAAATTCACCTGGTACGCCAACCGCATTGCCGGCGAGCCGCAGCGCCGCAAGATCATCTCGCGCCGCGCCTCCTATCATGGCGGCACCATCGCCACGACGGCGCTGGGCGGCAGCGCCGGGCTGCAGGAGGCCTTCGGCATTCCGACCAGCGACAGCCTGTTCGTCTCGCACCCGACCTGGCCGATCGGCGCCAATGCCGGCGAGAGCGAGGAGGCCTATTGCGACAGGCTGATCGACGAGCTGCGTGACACCATCGAGGCCGCTGGGCCGGAGACCGTCGCCGCCTTCATCGCCGAGCCGGTCTCGGTATCGTCCGGCATGTTCCCCCCGCCGGTGGGCTACTTCCAGAAGGTGAAGGCGCTGCTCGACACCTATGGCATCCGGCTGTTCGCCGACGAGGTGGTCACCGGCTTCGGCCGCACCGGGCGCATGTGGGGCAGCGAGACGCTCGGTATCGAGCCGGACTGCGTGAGCAGCGCCAAGGGGCTCTCCGGCGCCTACCAGCCGATCTCGGCGGTGGTGATGTCGGACGAGTTCTACAGCTATCTCGAAGAGGGCAGCAATTCCGCCGGCATCTTCAACCATGGTGGCACCTATGGCGGCCATCCCGTTTCGGCGGCGGTGGCGCTGAAGGTGTTCGACATCTTCGAGCGGCGCAACATACTCGGCCATGTGCAGGCGGTGATGCCGGTGTGGCAGAAGGCGCTGGCGAGCCTGGAGGACCACCCGCTGGTCACTGCCACGCGCAGCTTCGGCCTTGCCGGCGCGCTGCAGATCGCCCCTCCGGGCGAGCGTGGCCCGGCGGCGGCCTCGACCTCGCTGGCGCCCGGCGGGCTGAGCCAGCTTCTCTATCAGGCGGGCCTCGCGGCCGGCATCGTGGTGCGCCCGCTACAGGGCTGCATCGTGCTGGCGCCGCCGCTGATCATCACCGAGGCGGAGATCGGCGAGCTGGCGCGCCGCCTGCGCGCCGCGCTCGACGCCACGCTTGGTGCGTCCCTTGCCGCCCTTCCGCGCTGAATACCGCGCCTCAGTGCAGAGGCCTAAAGGGGCGGCTGAGGCCGCCCCCGCCGGCCGGATATCCCTGACATGCGACCGATCGATCGATGGCTGGCGGTGGGTGTCGTCGCCTGCTGGGCCGGCACGCTGGTACTGGTGAAGCAGGGCATCGGCGAGATGCCGCCCATGCTGATGAGCATGATGCGCTTCGCGCTAGTCGCCGCGCTGGTGGTTCCGTTCACGCGGGTGTCGCGGCGGCACATTCCCTGGCTGCTGCTGGTGTCCTTCACCTTCGGCACGGTGCATTTCGGCCTGCTGTTCATCGCGCTGAGCCTTGCCGAGGTCGGCACTAGCGCGGTGCTGGTGCAACTCGGGGCGCCGATGGCGAGCCTGCTCGCCTGCCTCGCCTTCCGCGAGCCGCTGGGCCTCGCCCGCGCTTTCGGGCTGGCGCTGACCGTAGTGGGCGTCTTCGTGCTGGCGCAGGGGCCGAGCTTCCCCGGTCTGCTGCCGTTGGCGCTGCTGATCGTCAGCGCCGCCGGCTGGGCGGTAACCAACCTCATCGTGAAGGTCATGCCGCCGATCGACGCCATGGCGCTGACCGGCTGGTCGTCGCTGTTCTGCGTGCCGCAGCTGGCGCTCGCCGCCCTGCTGTTCGAGGGCAACCCATTGCCTCACCTCGCCGCTGCCGGCTGGCACGGCTGGAGCGCGGTGATCTACAGCGCGGTGGTGTCGTCGGTCATGGCCTATGGCGTCTGGTACTGGCTGCTGGCGCGCAATCCGGTCAGCGCCATCGTGCCCTATTCCATGCTCAACCCGGTGATGACCATCGGGCTCGGCGTGCTGGTGGTGGGCGAGAGCATTCCCCTGCTCAAGATCGCGGGCACCGCGCTGATCCTCGGTGGCGTGCTGATCGTGATCATGCAGAAGCGGCCGGCCGTCGCCCGCTGAGACGGACGCCGGCCCGTTCTGCCGGCGTCGGTCCGCTCACAATATCTCGGTGCCGTGCCAGCCCTCGGCGCGCTTGTTCCAGAAGGTCTCCTTCAGCCGCACCGAGATCGGGCCCGGCACGTCATTGCCGAGGATGCGGCCATTGATGCGGGTGGCGGGCATGATGCCGCCGGCCGTGGTGCAGGCGAAGATCTCGTCGGCATTGACGAATTCCTCGACGCTCACGTCGCGCACCTCCAGCTTCAGCCCGAGCTCCTCGCACAATTCGAACACCGACAGCCGGGTGATGCCGTCGAGGCCGCCGCGCGCGGGGGTGACCACCGTGCCGTCGGTGATGTGGAACACGTTGAAGCCCGGCCCCTCGGTGACGTTGCCGGCCTCATCAAGCAGCACGGCGAAGTCGGCGCCGGCATCCTTGGCCTCGAACATGCCGGCGGTGAGGTCGCCCCAGTGGAAGTTCTTCACGCGGGGGTCGAAGGAAGCCGGAGGGACGCGCTTCACCCTGGGGATCATCAGGTGCATGCCGCGCACCTCCATCTCGGCGCTGACCACCGAGATCCACGGCACCGCCGAACAGGACAGGTAGGCACGGCAGGAGGCGGGATGGCGCAGCGCGCCGGGTGCCGGCGAAGCGCGCAGGCATTCCATCGAGACGTAGGAATCGCGCACATCCGCCAGCAGCACCAGCCTCAGGAGGATGTCGCGGATCTCCGCGTCGCTCTCCGGCGGCGCCATGTGCAGCGCGTTCATCGAGTTGCGGAAGCGCGCGATGTGGTCGTCGAGGCGGAAGAAGCGGCCATCGCGCACGCCGACCACGTCATAGGTGACGTCGGAGCGGCGATAGCCCCAATGAGTGACGGGGATCTTCGCCTCGGCAAGCGGCATGAATTCGCCGTCGAGATAGGCGGCGGCGCCGGCATATTTGCCGCGCAGCGTGGCGAGTTCGTCGGTCATCGCGTCCATTCGGGTATCTCCTTGGGTCTGGTGTCAGCGGGCGTCGCCGAACCGGCGCCGGGCCAGCAGGACGAGCAGAGTGAGAAGCACGGTGCCGGCAATGAACAGGAACGCCGCGGCGGCGATGGCCGGGCTGATGCTGTCGCGCAGGGTAGAGAACATCTGCCGCGCCAGCGTGCGCTGGCCGGGGCCGGCGAGGAAGATGTTCAGCACCACCTCGTCCAGCGAGACGGCGAAGGCGAGCACCGCCCCGGTCATGATGCCGGGGAAGGCGAGCGGCAGGGTGACGTGCCAGAGCGTCTTCGCCGGCCCCGCGCCGAGGCTCGCGGCCGCCAGTTCGAGCCGGGTGTCCATGCCCTGCAGCGCGTTGGCCACGCTGACGATGACCAGCGGCAGGGCGATGACCGTGTGGGCGATGATGATGCCGAGATAGGAGCTGGAAAGGCCCATCCTGGCGTAGAGAATCTGCATGCCGACGCCCAGCACCACGGCGGGCACCACCATCGGCAGCAGGAACACGGTGTTGAGTGGGGCACTGATGAAGTTCAGCTTCTCGCGCAGCCCCAGCGCCGCCGGCCCGCCGAGCACGGTCGACAGCACGGTGGCGCCGGCGCCGATGATCAGACTGTTGACGATGGAATCGCGCCAGACCACGGTGGTGAACAGTTCCTCGAACCAGCGCAGCGAGAAGGACGGGATCGGGTAGATCAGGAACTGGCTGGAGGTGAAGGCCAGCGGCAGGATCGCCACCAGCGGCAGCAGCAGGAACACCACCGCCAGCACGCCAAACACGGCGCGGATGAGCTTGCCGGCCATCTCACATCCTCCCATTGACGCTGGTGCGGCCGGAGAGCTGCACATAGACGACGTAGAGGATGAGGGTGATGACCAGGAGCACCATGCCGAGCGCACTCGCCATGCTCCAGTTCGCCGTCTGGGTGGAATAGAAGGCGATGACCGAGGAGATCATCTGGTCGCCGGCGCCGCCGACCAGAGCGGGCGTGATGTAGTAGCCGACCGCCGTCATGAACACGAGCAGCGCGCCCGAGATCACGCCGCGAAAGCTGAGCGGCAGCATCACATGCAGGAAGGCGCGGAGGGGATGCGCGCCGAGCGAGCTTGCCGCCGGCATCAGATTGGCGGGGATGGTGAGCAGCACGCTGTAGATCGGCAGCACCATCAGCGGCAGCAGCACATGGGTCATGGCGATGATCACGCCGGTGCGGTTGAAGATCAGCGCCAGCGGGGCGGAGATCACCCCCATGCTGAGGAGGAAGCCGTTGATCAGGCCCTGTTCCTGCAGAAGGATGAACCAGGCGGCAGTGCGCACCAGCAGCGACGTCCACAAGGGCAGCAGCACGGCGGTGAGCAGGATGGTGCGCACCATGCCGGTCGAAGCGGCGGTGAGCAGCGCATAGGGATAGCCGATCAGCAGGCAGAAGAAGGTGACGACGCCGGCGATCCAGAAGGTGCGGATGAAGATGGTGCGGTTCGCGGAGGCGTCGTCCGGCAGCATGGCGATCTCGCCGGCCTTGTCGCGCTCAAGGTCGACGGCGGCGAGCAGATAGCGGTCGGTGGTCGGCTCCAGCGCGTCGGCGATGGCGATCCAGAACGGCGGCTGCGCCCAGCGTTTGTCGACATCGGTCAGCCGCGGGCCGGTCTCGGGCCTGGCGACCGCCGCCAGCGTCTTGGTCATCAGCGTGCGGTAGCCGGACTGGGCGCTGTTGAGCCGGCGCACCATATCGCCCACCGCCTTCTCGTCCGTGGCCGCGCGCAGGTCCGCGACCAGCGCTGCCTGCATCGCCTCGCTCGGCGGGGAGACGCGGTCCCAGCCGCCGATCGCCTCGGTAGTGCGGGGCAGGAGGTGCAGCACCGCGTCGTCCGACACTGACTGCTTGAGCATGATGGTGAGCGGCCAGACGAAGAACAGGCCGATGAACAGGATCATTGGCAGCATCAGCAACAGGGCGCGCGTCCGGCGGTTCCACAGCCTCGCCTTCATGGGATGATCACCCAGCAGTCTTCCGGGGCGAAGGTGGCGTGCACCCTGGCGCCGGTGCCCCATTCGGCGGCCCGCCGGTCGCGCCGGGCGATGAAGCGCTGGCCGCGGCCTTCCAGTTGCACCCGCAGATGGTCGCCCTGGTAGATCGAGTCGGTGACGGAGACCGGGATGCTGTTGGCCTCCGTCGGGTCCGGCGAGAGTTCGAGCTTCTCCGGCCGCACGGTGGCGAGGACACGGCGGCCAGGCGCGAACTCCGCGCGGTCGACGACGCGCAGCATGCCGCCGCTGTCGAGCCGGATGAGCGCCTCGTGCTTCTCGCGGCCGGCGATCTCGCCTTCCATCAGGTTGGTCTCGCCGATGAACTCGGCGACGAAGCGGGTGGCGGGGTGGTCGTAGATCATGCGTGGGGTGTCGATCTGCTCGATCCGCCCCTTGTTGAACACCGCGATGCGGTCGGACATGGTCAGCGCCTCGGACTGGTCATGCGTCACGAAGACGATGGTGAGGCCGAGCCTGGCGTGCAGTTCGCGGATGTCGAGCTGCATCTGCTCGCGCAACTGCTTGTCGAGCGCGCCGAGCGGCTCGTCCATCAGCACGACGCCGGGCTCGAACACCAGCGCGCGCGCCAGCGCCACGCGCTGCTGCTGCCCGCCGGAGAGCTGGGAGGGCTTGCGCTCGCTCAGAACGCCGAGCTGCACCATGTCGAGTGCCTTGCCGACGCGGGCCGCGATCTCGGCCCGGCCGACGCCGCGCATCTTGAGCGGGAAAGCGACATTCTGCGCCACGCTCATATGCGGGAACAGCGCATAGCTCTGGAACACCACCCCCATGTTGCGCTGGTGCGAGGGGATGTCGTTGATCATGCGGCCGTCGACATAGATCGTGCCTTCGGTCGCGTCCTGGAAGCCGGCCAGCATCATCAGGATGGTGGTCTTGCCCGAGCCGGACGGGCCGAGCAGGCTGAGGAACTCGCCGCGCACGATGTCGAGGCGCAGGTCGTCGACCACGCTCAACGGCCCGTAGGTCTTCGACACACCGTCGAGGCGGATATGGTAGTCGACCACGTCGGGTCTCCGTTCGGTGCCGCGCCTTCCCCGGCCCGCCCTGCAGCGGACCGGGGAAGGCGTCAGGCGGACTGACAGGAGCCCGCGGTGCATGCCGCGGGCCAGGAGAGAGGTGGCGGGGTCAGCGCGCGGCGAGCCAGGCGTTGAAGCGCTTGGTCAGGCTCTCATTGTTGTCGATCCAGAAGTCGATGTTCAGCGGCACCGCCTCCGCGAGGTTCTTCGGATCGGTCGGCAGGTTCTTCGAGACTTCCGGCGCCACCATCGCGGCAGCCTTCTTGTTGGGCAGTCCGTAGGTGATGAGGTCGGCCATCTTCACCTCGGGCTCGGGCTGGCTCATGAAGGCGACGGCCTTCATCGCCGCGTCCTTGTTCTCCGAGCCCTTGAGGATGACCCAGCTGTCGGTGGCGGTGACGTTGCCCGGCCAGACGAAGACGAACTTCTTGCCTTCCTTCTTGTTCACATTGGCGATGCGGCCATTGTAGGAAGCGGTCATCGCCACCTCGCCCGAGGCGAGGAACTGGATCGGCTGTGCGCCGGCCTCCCACCAGATCAGGTTGGGGCCGAGCTCCTCCAGTTTCTTGAACGCGCGGTCGATGCCTTCCGGCGTCGACATGACCTCGTAGAGCTTCTCGCGCGGCACGCCGTCGGCCAGCAGGGCGAACTCGATGGTGTATTTCGGGCCCTTTCGCAGCGCGCGCTTGCCCGGATACTTCTTCATGTCCCAGAAATCGGCCCAGCTCTTGGGGCCGTCGGGCCACTTCTCGGAATCATAGGCAAGGCCGGTGGACGAGGTCAGCGCGCCGACGCCGCATTCGCTGACGCTTTCGTCGAGAAAGTCTTCCTTGGGGCCGATCTTCTCCCAGTCGAGCTTCTCATAGATGCCGTCGGCGCAGCCCAGCACCAGCTCCTCGGCCTCGACCTGGACGAGGTCCCAGTTCGGCGTGCCGTTGCTCACCTTGGCCTGCAGGACGCCGTAGCCGCCATCCCAGGAATCCTCCAGCACCTTGACGCCGGTCTTCTCGGAGAAGGGCTTGAAATAGGCCTCGCGCTGGGCCTCCTGCGTGGCACCGCCCCAGCCGACGATGGTGAGGTCGCGCGCCAGCGCCGGCGTGGCGGCGAGGGCGATGGCCGCCACCGAGGCAAGGCCGAGGCGACGCGCTGCGTTCTTCGTGGTCATGCTGCTGTTCTCCAGTAGGAAAGGGTGCCGTCGCTTGTGTTCCGGCGTTGTTGTGGGAGGCGGGCGTTCAGGCCGGCTCCGGCTGGGCCGCGAGGGTGGCGGCGACATCGTCGAGCGCCTGGCCGAACGCGGCGAGCAGCGCGTCGACCTCGTCGAGGGTGATGATGAGCGGCGGCGAGAAGCCGATGGTGTCGCCCATGGCGCGGGTGAGCACGCCCAGTTCCTGCAGGCGTGCATTCACCAGCAGGCCGAGACCGCCCGGCTGGCCCGGCAGGCCGGTCTTCGCTTCCTTGTCGAGCACCAGCTCGACGCCGGCGATGAGGCCGACGCCGCGCACATTGCCGACCAGGGGATGGTCGGCGAGTGCCTTGAGCCCGGCGCGCAGATGCGCCCCCGAGCGGGCGGCATTCTCGACCAGATGGTCTTCCTCGATGATGCGCAGCGTCTCCAGCGCCGCCGCCGCCGTGACCGGATGGCCGCTGGCGGTGAAGCCATGGCCGAGAATGCCGAGCTCGCCGCTCCGCTCGATGATCGGGGCGACGACCTTCTCGTTCACCAGCACGGCGGAGATCGGCAGATAGGCCGAGGACAGCTGTTTGGAGAGCGTCATGATGTCCGGCTCGATGCCGAGCGTGGTCGAGCCGAACATGGTGCCGGTGCGTCCGAAGCCGCAGATCACTTCGTCGGCGACGGTGAGGATGTCGTATTTGCGCAGCACGGCCTGCATCTTCGGCCAGTAGCCCGCCGGTGGCACGATGACGCCGCCGCCACCCATGACCGGCTCGCCGATGAAGGCGGCGATGGTCTCCGGGCCCTCCGCGAGGATGAGGTCCTCCAGTTCCTGCGCGAGACGGTCGGCGAAGGCCTGCTCGCTCTCGCCCGGCAGGGCGTTGCGGTAATGATCCGGAGCGGTGACGCGCAGCACCTGCGGCCCGACGAGATCGAAGCCGCGATGATTGCCCGGCAGGCCGGTGAGGCAGGAGGCGGCGATGGTCAGGCCGTGGAAGGCGCGGTCGCGGGCGATAAACTTCTTGCGTTCGGGCTGGCCGAGGGCGTTGGAGCGGTACCAAACCAGCTTGATCACGGTATCGACCGCCTCGGAGCCGGAATTGGTGAAGAACACCTTGCTCATCGGCACCGGCGCCATGGCGACCAGCTTCTCCGCGAGATCGACCACCGGGCCGTGCGAGCGGTGGGCGAAGGTGTGGTAGTAGGGCAGGGTGGTCATCTGCCGGTAGACCGCGTCGGCGACGCGGGTCTCGCTGAAGCCGAGGCCGGCGCACCACAACCCGGCCAGCGCCTCGATATATCGGCGGCCGGCGGCGTCATGGACATAGATGCCTTCACCACGCTCGATGACCAGCGGGCCGATGTCGAGATGTCGGGCGGCATTAGTGGCCGGGTGGAGATGGAAGGCGATGTCGCGCGCTTCGACGGAATTGGGGAGCGGCATGGGGGCTTTCTCTTCAGATGCCTGCCAAAGCGGCATGGCGGCGTGCAGGGGGATTATTCTGTGATCACAGATGACGGAAATGTCTGAAAAAGCAGGTGTTTTCAGCCGACGCAGCACGGTGCGAGGGGCTGAATGGCCTCTCGAATGGCTCGATTTCGATGAATGTGATCACAAAAATCCCCTTTTATCTTCCAAGGCTTGCGCCGGATTGATCTGTCGGGGGAGTCATTCGCAAAAGCCGTTCCACCTTGCGGAACCGCTGAATTAGCCTTTTGTCGTGAGGCGCGCCGAGGTTTTGCGTCGCGCTGTGATCGCATGAGAAGGGCGGCGAGCCGGCCACCGGCGGTGCCGACCTGGAGCGCACTAGGCGTGGCCGCGAACGTTCGCCGGGCGGGCGCGGCAGAGCGCGACCATGCCGATGCCGGCCGCCGCGCACAGCGCGCAGACGGCGAATATGCCGGGATAGTCGAGCACGGCGAGCAGCAGGCCGGCCAGCGGGCCGGTGATGGCGAGCGCGAGATCGAGGAACACGGTGTAGATGCCGAGGGCGCCGCCGCGGCTCGCCGCCGGTACGCGCTTCATCAGCTCGACGCCGAGCGAGGGAAACACCATGCCGAAGCCGAGGCCCGCCAGAGCGCCTCCGACCAGCGCCGGCAAGGGCGCGCCGGCGAGCCAGATCAGCGCGAGGCCGGCCGTCTCCAAAGCAAGGGCGAGGGCGGCGACCGTGAAGCCGCCGACGCGGTCGATCTGCCCGCCGAATACGACGCGCGAACCGGCAAAGCACAGACCGAACACGCTGACCAGCAGCGAGGCGCCCTCCCAGCCGGCGGCGATGAACATCAGTCCGCCGAAGCTCGCCACGGCGCCGAAGCCGATGGCGCCGAGGGTAAGGGCGGCGCCGAACGGCAGCACCAAGGCCAGCGTGTGGCCGGCGCGGGCGCGCACGCCGGCGATGACGGGCACTTCGCGGTGCAGCAGCGCCGTGGCGAGGCCGAGGAGCGGGGTGAGGGTCGAGACGAGGCCAACCGCCGTGAGGCCGCCGGCCCCGAAGGCGAGCCCACCCAGCGGCGCTCCGGCGGCGATGGCGCCATAGGCGGCGACTCCGCCCCAGGACATCACCTGCGCGGTGTGGGCGGTGCCGACGCGGCCGATGTTCCAGGTGATGGTGGCGGTGCCCGAACAGCTCTCGCCGAAGCCGAGGAACAGCCGGCTGAGCACAATCAGTCCATAGGCGATGAGCGGCGGGGCGGCCAGCAGATCGGCGCCGGTGAGCAGCAGTCCGGCCAGCAGCGCCGCCAGCAGGCCGTACACCACCGTGCGCCTGGCGCCGAGCGCGTCGGACATGCGTCCGGCGATGGAGCGGGTGACCACGGTGGAGAGGAACTGACTGCTGACCGACAGCCCCGCCAGCACCGCGCCATAGCCGAGATTGTGGACGACATAGGCCGGCAGCACCGCGATCGGCAGCCCGACCCCGAGATAGGTGCAGAAATTGACGAAGGAGATCGGCAGGATGCGCAGCAGGACCGGCCTCTGCCGGGGAGCAGGTTCTGACGACACGGGCCTTGTCCTGATCGGGCCGGCGCTCAGGCGGAGCGCGGAAGGCCGGGAATGCGGCCGAGGGCCGTTTCGGTATAGCCGCCGTCCATGCACAGGTTCTGCCCGACGATGAACAAGGCGTCCGGGCCGAGCAGGAAGGCGACGGCCCCGGCGACGTCCTCGGGTCGTCCCACCCGCCCCAGCGGCACGATGCGGTTGCGCTCGGCCGCCAGATCTGGATCGCGGTAGATCGCCTCGGTCAGCGGCGTGCGGATCATGCCGGGCGAGACCGCGTTCACCCTTACGCCCTCGGGCGCCCATTCCTGGCCGAGCTGGCGGCACAGCATGATCAGCGCCGCCTTGGTGGGGGAATAGGCGCCCATGCCGGGATGCGGCGCCATGCCGGAGGCCGAGGCGACGGCGACGAAGGCGCCGTGGCTGGCGGCCAGATGCGGGAAGCCGGCCTTGGCGAGCAGCCAGACGGCGCGGACATTGACCGCGAACAGCCGGTCCCACGTGGCGGGATCGAGCTCTGCCAGCGGTCCGGGCCCGGTGATGCCGGCATTGGCGACGATGCCGTCGAGCCCGCCGCAGAACCCGGCGGCCTCCGCGACCAGGCGTTCGGGCGCCTCGGTTTCCGCAAGATCGCCGGAAAGCGTGGTAACCGCCGCGCCGAGGCCGGAAAGCTCGGCGGCGACGCCATCGAGCCCAGGGCTCGCGGAGCGCCCGGCAAGCGCGATACGCAAGCGCCTGCCATGCTGGGTGCCGAGGCGCCGTGCGATGGCGGCACCGATCCCCCGGCTGGCGCCGGTGACCAGCAGCCGCATCGGCGCGCCATCGTCATTCGCCGGGCTCATGCCTTGAACTCCGCGCGGGCAAGCTCGCGCGCCGCCTCGCGGAAGGCGCGCACGGTGATGTCCATCTCGGTCTCGCCATGGGCGAGAGAGACGAAATAGCGGCCCCAGACGGTGGGCAGCGCCACCACGCCGTTGCGGCGCAGCGTGTCGCTGACGCGCTTCATCGCGTCGGGCCGTACCTTGGCCTTGGCCTCGTCATAGGTGCGCGGCGCCTTGTCGGTGAACCACAGCGAGAACACGCTGTCGAAGCCGGTGGTCGTCGCCCTGATGCCCTCGCCGGCGAAGGCGTCGACCATCGCCGTGCGCAGCGCGGCACCCCAGTCGAACAGGCGGGTGTACTGCGCCTCGTCTTCCAGCACCTTCATCGTCGCCAGTACCGCCGAGGCGACGAGCGGGTTGCCGTGATAGGTGCCGAAGCAGGGCACGGTGCCGTCCTCCACCACCTCGAACGCCGCCGGGGTGCCGAGCACCGCTGCCACCGGCACGCCGCTGCCGATGGCCTTGCCGAAGGTGGCGAGGTCGGGCGTCAGGCCGAGATCCTCGGATACCAGCTTCACGCCGCGCCGCAGCCCCACCATCACCTCGTCGGCGATGATCAGCGTGCCGTTGGCGCGGGCGCGCGCCGTCAGATGCTCGAAGAAGGCGCGGTCCGGCACCAGGCAACCGGTATTGCCGAGCATGGGCTCGACCAGGATGGCGGCGAGGTCGGGGCCCATCTCGTCGAACAGCTGGTCGACGTCGTCGATCTCGTTGACGCGGAACAGCGTCGTGCCTTCCTTCACCGGGCGCTCGTTCATGCGCTCGGCCTCGGGGGATTCGACGAGGCCGAACCGCACCGGGTCGAACCAGCCGTCATAGCCGCCGACCGGCTTGGCGATGAGCCGTCGGCCAGTGAGGCCGCGGGCGATGCGGCAGGCGAGGTGGACGGCTTCCGTGCCGGTGGTGGCGAAGGTGGCACGGGTCAGGCGGTCGCCGCCGATGCGCGCCAGCGCCCCGCCAGCCGTATCCTCGATATCGTTGGGAAAGCCCGGCATCGGGCCGTTGGCGAGCGCTGCCGTGCAGGCTTCCACCACGGCGGGATGGGCATGGCCGAGCAGGGTCGCGCCCATCGCCATGCCGTAGTCGACGAAGCTGCGGCCATCGGTGTCGGTCAGCCGCGCGCCGTTGCTGCTTGCGACGACGAAGGTCTTGCCGTCGAGTTCCGGCAGGCTGCGCGCGCGGCTCGACACGCCGAACGGCACCGTCAGTGCGCCCATGTCAGGTACTCCAGTCTTTTCTAGAACGACGGCTTCTTCAGAAGCCGAGCAGTTTTGGCAGCCACTCGGTGGTGGCCGGCACGAAGGCGACGATCAGCAGGCAGATATTGCTGGTGATGAAGAAGGGGATGAGGCGCCGGGTGACCGGGTTCACCCCGATCTTGGCGACGTTGCACACCACGAAGATGTTGGTGCCGACCGGCGGGGTGAACAGCCCGATGCCGCCGGAGATCACGAAGATCAGGCCGAGCTGGTAGGGCTGCAGGCCCGCTTCCAGGCCGATCGGGTGGACGATCGGCGCCAGGATGATCAGCGTCGGGCCAAGGTCCGCCCAGGTGCCGACGAAGGTCAGCAGCAGGATGATCAGCAGCGTTGTCACCACCGGGCCGGCACCGAGATCATGCAGCAGTCCGGCCGTCCATTGCGGGACCTCCTCGACGGTGAGGATCCACGAGAACGGCACCGACACCGCCATGATGATCATGATGGCGCCGGTCATCTTCACCGTCTCGTCGCCGACGCTCCACAGCTTGCCCCAGCCGATCTCGCGATAGACCAGCCCGCCGACGACGAGCGCCCACACCACCGCGACGAAGGCGGCTTCGGTCGGCGTGACGATGCCGGTGAGCATCGAGCCGAGCACGCCCACCGGCATCAGTACCGCCGGAAGCGCGCGGAACAGGTGGCGCGAGAACGACGCGACGGTCGGGCGGTTGTCCGACTTCGGAAAATTCTCGCGCACGCCGATCCAGTAGGCGGTCAGCATGAAGGTGATGGTGAGCATCAGGCCGGGGATGATGCCCGCGGCGAACAGGCCGCCGATCGAGGTGTTGGTGATGACGCCATACATGATCATCACCACGCTGGGCGGGATGATGATGCCGAGCGTGCCGGCGGCGGCGGTGACGGCGGCGGAGAAGTCCCTGGGATAACCGCGCTCGGTCATCGCCGGGATCATCACCGCGCCGACGGCGCCGGTGTCGGCGGTGGCCGAGCCGGTGATACCGCCATAGACCATGCAGGTCGCGACATTGACGAGGCCGAGGCCACCGCGGATGCGGCCGAAGATGTCGTCGGCCACCTTGATGATGCGGCGGGTGAGGCCGCCCTCGTTCATGATGCCGCCGGCGACGAGAAACAGCGGGATGGCGGCCAGTGCGATCGAGTTGGCGCCGTTGAATACCTGCTGGGCGAACCAGGCGGGCGGCAGCGGCACGAAGCCGAGCGTGATGACGGCGAGCGTCGAGATGGCGATCGACCAGGCGACCGGAACGCCGGAATACAGCGTGAGCGCGAACACGCCGAAGAGGACGAGCAGGGTCATGGCACGCGCCGCACGATCCGGAACAGGCGCAGCAGCGCGACCGCGCCGAGCCCTATCCCCATGAAGATGACAATGCCCTGCATGGTCCAGGACGGGATGCGCATCACCGGAGTCGGCATGAAGCCGGTGCGGCCGAGCATGGCATAGCCGCTGCGCACCAGTGCGGCGGCGACCAGCAGCAGCACCAGCGCGTGGTAGAAGCGGATCACCGGTCCGCGCTCCGACGAGGTGCCGTCGATCGAGACGTTCTCGCCGGCGATCTCGGCGACCACGGTGCCGACGGCGGTGATCCAGAGGAACATGATCGACAGCAGCTCGAACGACCAGGTCACGCCGCTTATGTGAAAGTAGCGGCCGACGACGCCGAGGCCGGTGGAGACCAGCAGCACGATGAGCGCCAGCATCCCGGCCCAGGCGAGGCCGAGATGGACCGCGCGGCCGAACCGGGAGCATCCGGTCCGGCGCGAGGGGATCGGCGCGTTCACGCCTTGCTCGCCGCGTCGCGCACCGATTTCACGAGGTCGGCGCCGTATTCCTTCGAGAAGGTCTCGTAGACCGGGCCGACCATCGCCGCGAAGGGGGCGGTATCGACCGGGTTCACCTGCAGGCCCTTGTCCTTCAGCTTGGCGATGACGCCGGCATAGGAGTCGGCGATGGCGGTGCGGTACCAGGCCTGCGTGGTGGCAGCGGCGTCGAGCACGGCCTTGCGCTCGCTCGGGGAGAGGCTATCGAGCTTGGCCTTGTTGGCGTACCACCAGTTGGCCATCCACATGTAGTTGGACAGCGAGAGGTATTTCTGCGCCTCGTACCACTTGGCGTCGTAGAAATCGCGCAGCTCCGGCTCGGCGCCGTCGACCACGCCGCTCTGCAGCGAGGTGTAGACTTCGCCATAGGGGATGGCCTGCGGCAGCGCGCCGAGAGTCTTGATGGTCTCGATGGCGACCGGGATCGGCGGGGTGCGCAACTTCAGGCCCGCCATATCGGCGGGCTTCTCGATCGGCTTTTTCGAGTTGGTGAAGCTGCGGAAGCCGGAATCGAGCACGCCGACCAGCTCATAGCCCTTGGGCGCGGCCATCGCCTTCAGCTGGGTGCCGACGGGGCCGTCCAGCACCGTGTGGACCTTGGTGAAGCTGTCGAACAGGAAGGGCAGCGACACCACGCTGAGGCGCGGATCGATGGCGTCGATGACGCCGCCGAGGCCCATGTCGATCGAACCGTCGCCGACCGACTCGCAGACCGGTCCCTCGTCGCCGAGCAGGCCGTTGGCGAAGATCGAGACCTTCACGCTCCCGCCGGTCGACGTCTCGACATCGGCCTTGAACTTGATGAGGGCTTGCTGGATGAGGCTGTCTTCCGGCGAGGAATGGGCCACTTTCAATGTGGTGGCGGCCGAAGCGCGCCCGGTAATCGCAAAGGTGGAGGCGGCAGCCACGCCTGCGATGAAAGTCCTGCGGTCAACGCGCATAGTCGTCTCCAGATTTTTCACCCGCTGAGGCGAGTTGATGTCTTGGAGTTTCTTCCCGAGGATCGTTCTGAACGAGGACTATGCGCGGAGAGGTAAGTCAGGACCGCCGCGAAAAGGTCTCGATGACGAATTGACGACACTGTGTTCCGCGGGCG
The DNA here is from genome assembly GCF_049445835.1 of Ancylobacter sp. VNQ12. Classification (NCBI taxonomy): domain Bacteria; kingdom Pseudomonadati; phylum Pseudomonadota; class Alphaproteobacteria; order Hyphomicrobiales; family Xanthobacteraceae; genus Ancylobacter; species Ancylobacter sp. VNQ12. The sequence goes on from NZ_JBMSDU010000018.1 coordinate 32,651, forward strand.
GCCGCAGCGTCAATCGTCCGCCGGCCCCGCCGGCTCAACAAGTTCTTATGCGTTCATAACCCGGCTTTATCGCTGCCGGTGCGCAGCGCCGGCCGGCGGTCGGCGGCGGGCATCCAGCCCTCGCCAAGAGCGTCCGGCTCGTCGGGCCGGGCGAATTCGCGGCGCAGGAAGGCGGCGACGCGCCTCGCCGCCAGGCGCTCGCTGCGGCTGACCAGCAGCACCAGCGGCAGGGCCGGCAGGCGGGGCAGGCCGTCTTCCTCGCCGAGGCACCGCCAGCCCGCCGGAACGGCGGATTCGGGCAGTACCGTCAGCATGTTGCCGGAGGCGACGGCGAGATGGATGCCGCTGAGATGGGACGAAGTATGGGCGAGCCGCCACGGCCGGTTGGCGCGCTCCAGCGTGGCGAAGACGCGCGGGCGCGCCGAGCACTCGTCGGAAAACAGGGCGAGGCGCAGCACGTCCTCCCGCTCGGGATCCCCGTTCGGCCCGGTGCACCAGACCTGCCGCTCATAGCGGAAGACGGCGTCGGCGGGATCGTCCGGTCCCTGGGTGACGACGGCGACGTCCAGTTCGCCGCTGTCCATCATCAGCCGCAGCTTGCGGGAGAAGTCGCAGGTGAGGTCGATGTAGAGCGCGCGGTTCTGCGGGCTGAAGCGATGCAGCAGCGCCTCGCCGAACGAGCCCATGAAATCGTCGGGCATGCCGAGCCGCACGCGGCTGTCGGTCACCCGGTCGGCGACCGCTTCCAGCGCCTCGGCTTCGATCGCCCGGATCTTGCGCGCATAGCTGATGAGGCAGTCGCCAGTGATGGTGGCGGTGACGCGGCGGTGGCCGCGCTCGAACAGCTTCTTGCCCAGCCGCTCCTCCAGCCGGGCCACGCTCATGCTGACCGCCGCCTGCGTCTTGCCGAGATGCTCGGCGGCGGCGGTGAAGCTGCCGAAATCGGCCACGGCGATCAACGCGGCCAATGCGTCGCTGTCGAGATGGCGCACGTCCACCTCCTCTCATCACACCCTTTGACACCCCCGTGCCCGGCGCGAGGCTAGCGCGTCGCGGGGCGCAGCTTAAGAATGAATAAGCTGCAGCCAATCGGCGAAAATGCCGGCGTATTAGGCAGAATTTCGCCGCATGCCGGCGGCCGGCGCGAGCGCCCGCCGCGCTGTGAGGCGCCGCATTCGCTCCACCAATCGGCGGTTGCACCGGCACCTATCGTTACGTCACATTGGCGACATCGGTTGCGTCTATCCATGGGCATCGGCGGGGGTCGCGATGACGGGTCATCTGGTCAGGCAGACGCAGGGCGGCACCACCATCAAGCTGCATCGCGGCGAGCGCAAATGTCTCATCGGTCTCGATCTCGACCGGAGCAACGCCACCGATGATTTCGTCGGCTTCGCATTGGAGTTCCGCGAGCCCGGCAACGGGTCGTGGAAGCGGGTGTGGAACCGGCTCCGCTTCTCCTATGACGGGCTGACCGAGGACGAGATACGCGCCGGCGCGCCCTCGACCGTGGCGCCGATTCAGAAGTTCCGCTGGGTGCACTTCCCCTTTGAGCCGAGGGACGGCGAATATCGCTACCGCGCCACCCCCATGTACATGCGCGCCGACGGGTCGCTGGTGCGCGGGCAGGCGGTGGAGGCGGCGATCGACCTCAGCCACGAGACCATCCGCGACATACTCGATGTCGGCTTCACCCGTGGTTATGCCTCCTCGCAGGCCTATGCCGATGCCGAGCGCTTTCCCTGCCAGGCACGCATCCTGCCGCCGCCCGGCAGCGCGCCGCCGGCCGATCTCGACCACGACATGTCGACCTGCCAGCGGGAATATGCCTGGCTCGGCTTCGAGGGGCGCGCGACCATCTATCAACTGCTGGACGAGGCGCTGGCCGATCCGTCGGTGACGGTCGACGCCATGCTCTACGAGCTGCGCGAGCCGATGATCGTCGGCAAGCTCGAGGCGCTGGGTTCGCGGCTGCGGGCCATCGTCGACAACCATGATGCACAAGGCGATCCGACCTCGAATGAGAGCATCGCCTGCGACCGCTTCACGGCGGCGGGGGCAGCGGTGAAGCGGGGCAAGTTCGGCCGCCAGCAGCATAACAAGGTGGTGGTGCTGCGCCGGAACGGCACGCCCTACAAGGCATTGGCCGGCTCGACGAACTTCACGTTGCGCGGCCTCTATGTGCAGAGCAACAACACGATCGTGTTCCGCGACACCAAGGCGACCGCGCTCTTCGGTGCCGTGTTCGAGCGCTATTTCGCGATCATCGACAAGCGCGGCGCTGCCGGGGCGTTCCACCGCGATCCGCTGTCACAGGTCTGGCACGACTGCACCCCGGCGGGTGGGCCGGTCATCCGGATCGCGATCTCGCCGCACGAGGATCCGGCGCTGGCGCTCGATCCGGTCGTCGATGCGGTGGAGCAGGCGGAAAGCTCGGTGCTCTACGCCGTGGTGTTCCTCAACCAGCTGAGCGGCCGCGTGCGCGACACGCTGGAGGAACTGGTGAAGCATCGCTCGACCTTTTCCTACGGCATCGCCCAGCGTACCGGCGGCCTCTCGGTGTTCAAGCCGGACGGCAGCCGGGGGCTGGTGTCCTTCGCCTATCTCGCCGAGGACGCGCCCGAGCCCTTCGCGGCGGAATGGTCGAGCCATGCCGGCGGCAACAGCCGCTCCAACGTGCTGCACCACAAATTCGTGGTGACCGACTTCAACACGCCGCGCGCTCGCGTCTTCACCGGCTCGTCCAACATGGCGAAGGGCGGCGAGCGGGACAATGGCGACCATCTGATCATGATCGAGGATGGCCGGGTCGCCACCGCCTATGCCGTGGAGGCGCTGCGCACCTTCGACCATTTTCACTTCCGGGTGGCGATGAACGAGGCCGACCGCAAGCGACAGGTGCTCAAGCTGGCGACCCCGCCGGCGCCGGGCGGGCCGACCTGGTTCCGCGAGGTCTATGTCCCCGGGCACATCAAGGCGCGCGACCGGCTGCTGTTCAGCGCCTGACGCCGTCCTTCCCGCCGACCTATGCCTGCGTCAGTCGCGCAGCCCGCGATAGACTGCCTGCAGCGCCTCGAAGCTGCTGAAACGGCGCGCGTGCCAGTCGCGGTTGGCGGCGGTCGGCGAATGGATCACCTCGATCTGCGACATGGACCGCATCGCCGTCTCGAAGCCGTCATAGTGGCCGGAGGCCACGGCGCCGAGCACGGCGGAGCCGAGCAGCACGGGCTCGGGCGAACTGATCCCGGCGATGTTCACGTCCGCCGCATCCGCCAGCACCTGCCGCACCAGCGGGCTCTGGCCGGCGCCACCGGACACCACGACGGTATCGGTCTTCACGCCCTTGGCCGCCTGCGCGTTGAGGATCTGCCGCAGGCCGTAGCCGATGCCGGCGAGGCCGGCCATGTATAGCCCTGTGAGGCTGTCGAGCCCCTCATCCATGCCGAGCCCGGCGATGATGCCGCGCGCGAGATGATCGGCGAAGGGCGCGCGGTTGCCCAGAAACTCCGGCACCACATGCAGCGTGCCGACCAGCGGCGCGATGGCAGCCGCGCCGCCGGCCGCTTCGGCGCGGCGGGCGAGCCAGATGCTCAGATTGGTGCCGTCCCTGCGGGCGAGCTCGCTCGCCTCCGGGGCCGCCGGATGCAGCCGCACCAGCCGGTCGATCGCCGCGCCGGCGGCGGACTGCCCGCCCTCGTTCAGCCAGAAGTCGGGCACCATCGCCGAGAAATAGGGGCCCCACACGCCCGGCACGAAGACCGGTTCGGCGGTGGTGAGCAGGGTGCAGGCCGAGGTGCCGAACACATAGGCCATGCGGTTGAGCACATCGCCGCTGCCGCCGCGCGCGCCGACCGTGCCGATGCCGCCGGCATGGGCATCGATGAGGCCGGCCGCCACAGCCGTGCCGGGCATGAGGCCGAGTTCGGCAGCGGCCTGCGCGGTGAGGCCGGTGCCGAGCGGCGTGCCGGCGGCGACGATCTGCGTGCCGATGCGCGCGAAGTCCTCATCCGCCAGTGCGCCGAGACCGGCCTTGCGGAAGTAATCCTCGTCCCAGCGCCCCTCATGGGCGAGATAGGTCCATTTGCAGGTGACGGTGCAGACCGAGCGGGCGAGGCTGCCGGTCGCCTTGAAGGTGAGGAAGTCGGCGAGGTCGAGTAACTGCCAGGCGCCGTCGAAGGTGTCCGGCAATTCCTCGCGCAGCCAGAGCAGCTTGGGCGTCTCCATTTCCGGCGAGATGGTGCCGCCGACATAGCCGAGCACCCGGCCGCCGAGCGCGTTGATGCGGTCGGCCTGCCCGGTGGCGCGGTGGTCCATCCAGACGATGACGTTGCGGGCGGCATCGCCGTGCCGGCCGACCGGGATCGGCCGGCCTTCCGCGCCCAGCACCACCAGCGAGCAGGTGGCGTCGAAGCCGATGCCCTTGACCGCGCCCGGCGCGACGCCAGAGCCTTTGAGTGCCTCGCGCAGGCTGGCGCAGACCGCCTGCCAGATGTCGTCGCTCGACTGCTCGACGATGTCGCCGGGTTCCTTCCACATGCGGATGTCGCGCTTGGCCGAGGCGAGCAGCGTGCCCGCCGCGTCGAAGATGCCGGCCCGCACGCTGCCCGTGCCGACGTCGATTCCGGCGAAACACCCGCTCATGGTCAAAGGTCCGTTCCGTTCGGCAGGATCACCAGGTCGCGGATGGTGACGTTACGCGGACGGGTCAGCATGAAGATGACGCTGTCCGCCACTTCCCTCGGCTCCATCAGTGCGCCCGAGGCCAGCGCCTCGTCCAGCTTGGCCTGCGGCCAGTCCTTGATGAGGGCGGTGACGACAGGCCCCGGCAGCACCGCGCCGATGCGCACGCCGTCTTTCGCCACCTGCCGGCGCACCGTGTGGACGAAGGCCTGAACGGCGAATTTCGAGGCGGTGTAGACCGGCTCCCACACCACCGGCACCACGCCGGCGATGGAGGAGGTGAAGATCACGTCGCCGGTCTTGCGCGCCACCATGTGCGGCAGCACGGCGTGCACGCTGCGGAAGGCGGCGTTGACGTTGAGGTTCAGCACGCGGTCCCATACATCGGGATCGCCTTCCACCACCGGGCCGCCGATATAGGCGCCGGCATTGGCGTGGAAGATGTCGAGATGGCCGCAGCGGTCGAGGATCGACGGCAGCATGGTGGCGACGCTCGACGGGTCGAGCAGGTCGACCACCAGCGGCACCGCCCTTGTGCCGAGCCCGGCGCAGATCTGTTCCAGCGCGTCGGCGGCGCGGTCGACGAGGACGACGGTCGCGCCTTCCTCCAGCATCGCCTCGGCGCATGCGAGGCCGATGCCCGACGCCGCGCCGGTGATGGCGGCGACCTTGCCCTGAAGCCGTGAGGCCATGTGAAACTCCGGTGGTTGACGTTGCTCTTCCACGCCCCCGTCATCCTGAGGTGCCCGGCCAAAGGCCGGGCCTCGAAGGATGCCGGTTCGCGGCACTTTTATTCATCATCCTTCGAGGCCCGCTGCGCGGGCGCCTCAGGATGACGGCCTTCCTGCGCGCCGGTCTTACGGCATGCGGATCTGTAGTTTCACATCCGTCGGCAGGCCCTTGGCCGCGCGGTCGAACGCCTCGATGCTGCGCGCGAAGTCGAAGGTCTCGGAGATCAGCGGCTTCAGGTCGACCTTGCCGGAGGCGATGAGGTTCACCGCGCGGTCGAAATTGTTGGCGTAGCGGAACACCGTCTCGATCCGCGCTTCCTTGATGATCGAGGCCGCCACGTCGAACTTGGTCGGCTCCACCGGCATGCCGATCAGCACCAGCGTGCCGCCCGGACGCACCACGTCGAAGATGCCCTCATAGGCGCGCGGCGAGCCGCTGGCCTCGAACACCACATCGGCGCCCCAGCGCTCGGTTTCCTCGGCGATCACCTGCGCCAGCGGCTTCGCGGTGATGTTGACGGGGTGGATGCCGGCATATTGCCCGGCAATGGCGAGCTTCGGCGCCGAGAGGTCGGAGATGTAGACCCGCGCGCAGCCGCCGGCGAGCGCGGCGAGCGCGGTCATGATGCCGATGGGGCCGCAGCCGATGACCACACCGACATCGCCGGGGGTGATGTGCGCGCGGGTCGCCGCCTGCAGGCCGACCGCGAAGGGCTCGACCATCGCGCCCTCGGCGAAGGAGACATTGTCCGGCAGCTTGTAGGTGAAGGCGGCGGGGTGCACGACCTCGGGGGTCAGCACGCCATGGATCGGCGGCGTCGCCCAGAAGCGCACGTCCGGATCGACATTGTAGATGCCGAGCTTGGTCGCGCGCGAGTTCATGTTCGGCACGCCCGGCTCCATGCAGACCCGATCGCCCACCTTCAGGTTTTTCACCTTGGCGCCGACCGTGGTCACCACGCCGGCGGCCTCGTGGCCGAGCACCATGGGCTCGCGCACCACGAAGGAGCCGATGGCGCCATGGGTATAGTAGTGGACGTCGCTGCCGCAGACGCCGACCGTGTGGATGGCGATCTTCACATCGTCGGGGCCGACCTCCAGGGGGAGGTCGATGTCGCGAAGGGAAAGCTCGCCCTTCTTTTCGAGAACCAGTGCTTGCACCATGGTCTTGTCCTGCTGGAGTTGCCGTCGTCGAGGGGGCGTCAGAGCGCCAGCCCGGCGGCGTCGAAGAGATAGATGTGGCGCGGGTCGATGCCGAGATGGAGCGCATCGCCCGGCTTGAGATCGGGGCGGCCGGCGGTGAGCACGATCACCGGCTCGGCGTTGCCGTCAGAGGAGGTCTGGCCCCGCGCATAGAGCTGCGTCGAGCCGCCCAGGCTCTCGGCGAAATCGACGGTGAGCGACAGGATCGGCTCGGCCGCGCCGACGGTGAGATGTTCGGGACGCAGGCCGACGGTGACGCCGTCGCCCACCTTCACCCGCCCGGCCGAGGGCGCGTCGACGGTACGCGTGCCGCCGACGAAGGAGGGGTGCGCCAGCGTGAGGGTATTGCCCGACGCGCCCGTGACCTTGGCGTCGATGAAGTTCATCTTCGGCGACCCGATGAAGCCGGCGACGAAGGTGTTGGCCGGCTTGTCGTAGAGCTCGGTCGGCGAGCCGATCTGCTCGACCAGGCCGGCACGCAGCACCACGATGCGGTCGGCGAGCGTCATCGCCTCCACCTGATCGTGGGTGACGTAGACCATGGTCGCGCCGAGGCTGCGGTGCAGCTTGGCGATCTCCACCCGCATCTGTGAGCGCAGCTCGGCGTCGAGGTTCGACAGCGGCTCGTCGAACAGGAACAGCTTGGGATGGCGCACGATGGAGCGGCCGATGGCGACGCGCTGGCGCTGGCCGCCGGAGAGCGCGCGCGGCTTGCGATCGAGCAGCGGCTCCAGCTGCAGGATGCGCGCCGCTTCCGCCACCTGCGCCTTGATCTCGGCTTCCGGCTTCTTCGCCATGCGCAGGCCGAAGGCCATGTTCTCGAACACGCTCATATGCGGGTAGAGCGCATAGGACTGGAACACCATGGAGACCTCGCGCTTGGCGGGCTCCTCATAGGTGACGTCCTTGTCGTCGATATAGAGCTGGCCGGAGGTGACGTCCTCAAGGCCGGCGATCATGCGCAGCAGGGTGGACTTGCCGCAGCCCGAGGGGCCGACGAACACCACGAACTCGCCCTTGGTCGCGGTAAAGCTGACGCCCTTGATGACCGAGACGTCGGCATAGCTCTTCTTGATGTTGTCCAGCCTCAGGAATGACATCGGCTCTTACTCCAAAACTCTGGCCACGGCCCCTTGCGGTCGGCCTCGGGCGGTATCGGTCAACGCTCCAGGAGAGCAGCGGCGCATTTTTCGTCGGTCACGAGGCGTTTGACATAACCGCCCCGCAGGATGGCCCGGATGATCGGCACCTTGTGCAGGCCGCCGGAAGCCAGCAGCGAGAACTTCACGTTCTTGAGCTCCTGCGGCGACAGCGACAGCACCCGCTCGTTGAGCGGATGGTCGAGCGGGTGTCCCTCCGCATCGAGGAACACGCCCAGCAGGTCGCCCACCGCGCCGGCCGCGATCAGGCTGTCGCGGTTCTCGGTCACTGTCTGCGTCTGGATCAGCAGCGAGCGGTCGCTCATGTCGCCGCAGGACACCAGGGCGACGTCGACCAGCCGGGCCCGGCGCAGCGTCTCGCCGATGCCGTGATGCGACAGCAGGAGGGTCCGGCTCTCCGGCGTCGGCATGTAGATGGGCGCGGCGATGTAATAGCAGTCGGCCGAGATGGCGCGGGCATAGCCGGTGGCGACCTCGAAGGTGGAGGCGCCGGAGCCGCGGGTGACGCCGCCCATGATCGAGGTGACCCAGCTGTCGGGGAGCGGGCGGGCGGAAATCCGCTTCAGCCCGGCGGCGAGCGTCTTGCCCCAGCCAACGCCGATGCCCATGCCGTTGCTCAGGTGCCGGTCGAGCAGTGCGCCGGCCGCTTCGCCGATCACCCGCTGCTGGTCGGTGTCGTCCGGCAGGCTCGGCACCACGCTGACGCCCTGCAGGCCGTAGCGCTCCTTCAGCCGCTGCTCCAGTTCGACGCAATCGGCCATGGGCAGGCGGATGTCGATGCGCACCGATCCGTCGGTGCGCAGCTGGCCGAGGATCTTGTTGATGCGCAGCCGGGTCAGCCCGAGCTGGTCGGCGATGTCCTGCTGGGTGAGGCCGCCGATGAAATAGAGCCAGGCCACGCGGGCACGGATCTGCGCGGCCTCGATCTCGTCCACCGAGCTCGGCTGGCCGGCCTGTCCGTTCCTGTCGCGCGTGCCCGTCATGTTCCCGGCTTCCTCAGGCGAAGGCCCGCTTGAGAAGCACCGACGTCGCTTCCAGCGCCTTCAGGATCGAAAGATCGTCCCGCTCGAACGGATAGAACACCTCGAGGAACACCGGCCGGTCGGCGAGCCCGGTGTCGCGCAGCAGGGCGGCGGCGGCGGCGGGGTCGACGGCGCCGGGTTCGGTGAAGTCCCAATGGCGATCCAGAGCGAAATCGGTCTGCTGGATGTGCACGGCGGTGATGACTTCGGCAAGCGCGCGGAACCACGGTTCCATGCCGCCGTGATCGGAGCCGTAGAGCGGCGCGAACGTGCCGTGCCCCCAATCCGGGCACAGGCGCCAGGGCACGGCGCTGCCGGCGACATCCGACATCATCTTGCGCGCCTGATCGATGGTCCATGGCCATTCGCGGCGCAGCGGCGTCGGTTCGACATAGAGCTCGGTGAGCCCTTCCGCCGCCGCGCGCGACGCCAGCCGCCGCATGCGGGCGATGAGGTCGTCATAGTCGGCGTCCGCAATCGCCTCCGGCTCGGTCCCGTCGAGGCGGGCGGCGATGGCGCCGAGCGGGCCACCGACGCGCGGAATGCCGGCAAGGGCAGCGAAGCGATAGGCGCGGCCGAGCCAGTGTTCGGCATAGTCGCGCACGTCCGGGTCGGGATGCAGCAGTTGGTTGAAGGTGTAGTGCGCGAGGCCGATGAAGGCGCTGTGGACCTCGATGCCATGCGCGGAGGAGGCCGCGCGGATGGCGCCGGCCTGGCGGTCCAGCACCGCGTCCTGCCACATCGGGTCGACGAGGTCGAAGGAGAACTGCACCAGATCGAGGCCGAGCCGCTCGCGCACCACGGCCGCCCACAGCTCCGGCGTCACCCAGCGCTTGACGCAGAAGCCGAGATTGATACCGAGGGTGATGGGGGCGTGACCGCTCGTTTCCGCGCTCAATTCGCCGCTCACTTGGTCGCCCCCATGGTGAGGCCGCGCACCATGTGGCGCGAGACGATGAGCGCGAAGATCGTCACCGGCAGCACGATGACCGTGCCGGTGGCCATGATCTTGCCCCAGGGCAGTTCGTAGCCCGACATGAAGGAGGTGGCGACCACCGGGGCGGTCTGCGCCGCGCGGCGGGTGAGCACCAGCGCGTAGAGCAGCTCGTTCCACGAGAAGATGAAGGAGAAGATCGCCGACACCGCGATGCCCGGCGCGCCGAGCGGCAGGTAGATCTTGCGGAAGATGGTGAACTGGTCGGCGCCGTCGAGCCGCGCCGCCTGTTCGAGGTCCGGCGGGATCGACTTGAACTGGTCGGTGACGATCCACACCACGATCGGGATGTTGAAGGTGAGGTAGATCAGGATCAGCACGAGATGGGTGTCGAGCAGATTGGCGTACATGGCGAGCAGATAGACCGGCAGCGCCAGCACGATCGGGCTCGTCATGCGGTTGGAGATGAACCAGAACCACAGGTCCGACTTGCCGCGGAACTCGTAGCGCGCCAGCGCGAAGGCGGCTGGCGTGCCGAGCACCACCGCCAGCAGCGTGGTCGCGGTGGCGACGATCAGAGAGTTGACGATCGCGCCGGAGACCTTGGTGTCGGAGAAGATCTCGACATAGTTCTGCAACGTCGGGGTGAAGAACCACACCGGCGGCGAGGCGAGAATGTCGGACTGGGTCTTGAAGCTCGCCGCCACCATCCACAGGAACGGGAACAGCGAGAAGCCGATGACGGCGACGAGACCGAGCGCATGAAGCAGCTTGCCGCGCATCAGTTGACCTCCCGGTAGAGCAGGCGGATGTACAGCCGGCTGATGACGATGGTGATGATGAGCAGCAGGATGGCCTGAGCCGAGGCGGTGCCGAGGTCGAAGATGCGGAAGCCGACGCGCTGGATGTAGATCGAGATGAGGTCGGTGGCCGAGCCGGGGCCGCCGCGGGTCATCACGAACACCATGTCGAACAGCTTCAGCACGTCGGCCGAGCGCAGGATCATCACCGCGGTGAGGCTCGGCATCAGATAGGGCATCTGCACATGGCGCAGCAGCGCCAGCTTGGACGAGGTCTCCAGCCGCGCCGCCTCCTCGATCTCACCCGGCACCATGGAGAGGCCGGCGAGGAAGATGAGGGCGCAGAACGGCGTCCACTGCCACACATCCATGATGACGATCGCGGCGAAGGCGCCGCCCTGGGTGCCGAGCCAATCGATGCCGCCGATGCCGAACCCGTCGAGGAACTGGTTGGCGACGCCGAATTCGCGATTGAAGATGAGCCGGCCGATGAGGCCGACCACCGCATAGGTGGTGGCGAGCGGCACCACCAGCGTCACCCGCGCCAGCGACTTGAGCAGGCCGAGGCCCGGCTTGTGCAGCAGCAGCGCGATGATGAGGCCGAGCACGACCTGGATCGGCAGCACCGTGACGTAGAACTTGGCGGTGAGCGCCAGCGAGGCCCAGAAGGTGCTGTCGGTGAGCACCGCGACGTAGTTCTCGAAGCCCACGAAGGGAAAGCCCTCGCGCGGCCGGGCGATGTTGTAGCGCCGGAACGAGGTGACCAGCGCGAAGATGGTGGGGTAGATGCCGATCAGGAACAGCGTGAGGACGGCCGGGGCCAGGAACCAGGCCGGCGTCCAGCGGCCATATCCTCGGTTGGGCTTGGCGGCGGGTGCTTCACTCATGGGCGTCGGGTCCTCGGCGTGGGGCCGCCGGTTTCGGGGGCGTCGACAGGGGCGGAAGTCCAGCCCGGAGGGACGGAGGGGTCACTCCAGATTGGTATGGTTCGCCCGCATCTGCGCCGGCGTCACCCCAAGCCGATCGCGCAGGCCCAGGATGAGAATTTCGAACAGCACGTAGAGCGCGCCCTCATAGAGCGAACCCATAGGCAGCACGGATGTTGCCCCCGCGCTCTGGTCGCGGGCCATGGTCTGCGCCGGCACGGTGAGCACGCGGTCGGCCTTCGCGGCTGCCTGGCCCTCCGGCTCGGCGGTGACGACCAGCGTGCGGGCACCGGCGGCGCGCGCGACGCCGATCAGCGCCGAGACGGTGGAGAAATCGCCCGGACCCGCCGAGACGATGAGCAGGTCGCCGGGGCCGACCGGCGGGGTGGTCATGTCGCCCACCATCGCCGCCTTCAGCCCGAGATGGAACAGGCGCATGGCAAGGCCCTTGATCGCCAGACCCTCGCGGCCGACGCCATACAGCGCGATGCGGCCGGCGGTGGCGATCTCGGCGAGGGCGGCCTCGACGTCCTCGCCGCTCACCTTGTCGAGGCAGTCGCCGATCTCGTCCAGTGCGCGTCGGTGCAGTGTGGTCATGGCGTCGAAACCCGCAGGCGTCAGGAGGAAAAGAAGGCGGATGCCGCTTCGCGGGTCACGGCATCCGCCTGCCGAGGCCGGCGACGAACAGGGCGCGGGGCCCGGCCGTCGCCAGCGTCAACTCACTGGAGCAGCTTCTTCTTGCCGTCGTAATAGCCTTCCTTGCCGAGGATGGTCTCCATGCGGGTGCCGATCTCCTTGGAGCCGGCCTCGACCGAGACTTCACCAAGCTCCATCTTGGAGCCCCATTCGGCGACAATCTCGGAGATCGCCGGCCACGCCGGGAAGCGCGGGCGATATTCGGGAACGCCGGCCTGCCAGGAGGCGACCATCGGCGCGACGAACTTGTACTTCGCCGCGATCTCCGGGTCCTTGTAGACGGCCATGCGGCCCGAGACGCCGCCGGCCTCGACATAGGCCTTGGCGATCTCTTCCGAGGTGGCCCACTGGATGAACAACCAGGTGGCCTTCTGCTGCTCGGGGGTCGCCTGCGCGGCGACGGCGAGCGAGAAGCCGCCCAGCGCGGGCAGGCGTCCGGCGGGACCCGCCGGCTCGGGCGCCACGGCGAGGCAGTCGCCGAGCTTGGAGGTCGCGGGATCCGCCAGCGTCGAATAGAAGGCCGACCATTCGGTGATCATCGCCACCTGACCCTGCGCCAGCGCGTTCACGGCTTCGGCGTGATCGAAGCTGACGACGCCGGGCGGCTGGTACTTGAGCAACTCCTGGCGGAAGTTGAGGCCGGCCTGGCTTTCCTTGCTCATCAGGTTCGACTTGAACTCCTTGTTGAGGAGCGAGCCGCCGAAAGGCCACAGGAAGCGCATGAAGCTGTCGGCCGACTGGGTCTCGCCGCGGCGCGACTGCAGGGCATAGGCGTACTGGTTCTTCGAGGCGTCGGTCAGCTTGGGTGCGTAGACGTCCTTGAACTCCGCCCAGGTCGCCGGCGGCTTGTCGAAGCCGGCTTCCTTCAGTTTGCAGGAATTATAGAACAGCAGGCCGGAATAATTGTCGAAGGGCAGGCCGTAGGTGGTGCCGCCCCAGGAGCCGAACGCGGTCAGCAGCAGCGGGAAGAAGCCCGGCAGGTTCAGGTTCGGATCGGTGATCGACTTGTCCTTGGCGAGCTCGTCGACCGGCACCAGCCAGCCATTCTCGGCGAATTCGCCGATCCAGACGAGGTCGACCAGCGCCATCGTGGTATCGCCGCGCGAGGTGAAGTTGAGCACCTGCTTCTCGCGGGCGTTCTCGTAGGGGACGATCTCGTAATTGACCTTGATGCCGGTGCGCTTCTCGAACTCCGGCAGCAGCTTGATGATGGCCCGGTAGCCGGGACGGTCGAGGAAGACGCCGGAAATCTCGGTGCCCTTCAGCGGCTTGGCGGCGTCGGCGAGCCAGTCGGCGAAGGCGGCGACCGGCATGGTCGCGGTTGCCACGGCGATGGCGGCAACGCTGACGCAGATTCTCAATGCACGATTCATGTGTTTCCTCCTGAGATGGCGCATCACCCCGTTGGGCGAGGCCGGCATCCGGGCGACTTGGGTCGCCTCTCACCTTTTGGCGCACACGCGAAAGGACGCAGACGGTGCCGCTTCCTGCCTGTGCGCGAGACGATTCCGTCGCCTTCGGCCGGCGGGCTTGCGAGAATGCCCAACGGTGGAAGCCACGACAGCACGCGATCGATGCGGAAACCGATACATTTGTAATCTGAAATATGCAATAGCATCACACGGTGCTGATGCGCCGTTACACCGCGATGAGACGTCGGAGGCCTTCGAGGATGAGTTCGGGACAGACTGCGCAGGCCGATCCGTTGCAAAGCCGGCTCGCCATTGCCGAGAGGCTGGCGCGGACCGCCGGCGACAAGGCGCGCGCCTTCTTTCTCAATCGCGACGCGCTGCATGCGATGTCGAAGTCCGATTCGCAGGATCTGGTCAGCGAGGCGGACCGGGCGATCGAGGCCTGGCTGCGCGCCGCTATCCGCGAAGCGTTTCCCGAAGACGGCATCGTCGGCGAGGAGGAAGCCGCATCGGAGGGCAGCTCGGGCTTCGTCTGGGTGATCGACCCGATCGATGGCACCATGCCGTTCCTGGTCGGCCAGCCCAACTGGACGGTGTCGATCGGCGTCGCCTGGGAGAAGCGGCCGGTGATCGGCGTGATCTTCGCGCCGATGATGGACGAACTCTATGCGGCGGTGGAGGGAGGCGGGGCGAGGCTCAACGGACGCCCGCTCACCATCAACGCGGACTGGACGATCGCCTCGACCACCATCGGCTTCGGCGCCACGCAGAAGGCGTCGCCGCGCGAGGTCGGGGCCTTCACCGAGGCGCTGTACCACGCCGGCGGGGTGCTGTTCCGGGTCGGGTCAGGCGCGCTGATGCTGGCCTATGTCGCGGCCAGCCGGCTGGCCGGCTATTACGACCCCATCCTGTATTGCTGGGACTGCTGGGCCGGCATCGTTCTGGTGCGCGAGGCCGGCGGCGTGGTCACCTTCGACGGCGATCTCGCCACACCCGGCCCGATGTGGGCCGGCAATCGCCGCGTGCATGACGAGCTGCGCCGCCTGAGTCATGGCACCCCCTGAGGCGCGAAGGCTCACGCCTCGGGCGTGACGGTGTGGTTTGCGAGCAGTTCCAGCGCCTTGACCAGCGCGGAATGATCGAGCGCGGCGCCGCCATGGGCCGCGACCGAGGAGAACAGCTGCTGCGCCAGCGCGGTGGACGGCAGCGACATCTGCAGCTGCCGCGCGCCGGTCAAGGCGAGGTTCAGGTCCTTCTGGTGCAGCTCGATGCGGAAGCCGGGCGCGAAGGTCCGCTTCACCATGCGCTCGCCATGCACTTCCAGGATGCGCGAATTGGCGAAGCCGCCCATCAGCGCCTGGCGCACCTTGGCCGGATCGGCGCCCGCCTTGGAGGCAAACAGCAGCGCCTCGCCGACGGCGAGGATGTTCAGCGCCACGATGATCTGGTTGGCCACCTTGGTGGTCTGGCCGTCGCCATTGCCGCCGACCAGGGTGATGTTCTTGCCCATCTTCTCGAACAGCGGCTTGACCGTCTCGAAGGCGGCCTCCGGGCCGCCGACCATGATGGTGAGCGAGGCGGCCTTGGCGCCGACCTCGCCGCCCGACACCGGGGCGTCGAGATAGTCGCAGCCGAGCGCGTTGATCTTCGCCGCGAATTCCTTGGTCTCGACCGGGGCGATCGACGACATGTCGACCACGATCTTGCCCGCTGTCAGACCCGCCGCAATCCCGTTCTCGCCGAACAGCACCTTGCCGACGTCGGCCGTGTCGGGAAGCATGGTGAAGATCACCTCGGCGGCTCGCGCCACCTCCTGCGGGCTGGCGCAGGCGATGGCGCCGGCCTGCGTTAGCACCTGCGGCAGCCCGCTGCGCGAATGGGCGTAGAGCGCGTGCCCTCCCGCCAGAAGATGGGCGGCCATGGGCGTGCCCATGATGCCGAGACCGACGAAGCCGAGTTTCATGCTTCACTCCTCACACGCGTGGCGGCTCACGCCTTGAACTTCTTCGCGATGGCTTCGCTGGTCCGTGCGAGAAGCCCGGTGTCGATGCCGACCGCCGTATAGGTGCAGCCCGCCGCCATATAGCGCCGCGCCAGCGTCTCGTCGCCGGTGAGGATGCCCGCGGGCTTGCCGGTGGCGACGATGCGGCCGATCGCGGCTTCGATCAATTCGACGATGTAGGGGTTGCCCTGGTCGCCGAGATAGCCGAGGTCGGCGGAGAGGTCGCCCGGCCCGATGAACAGCCCGTCAATGCCGGGCACGGCGGCGATCGCCTCGATATTGTCGAGCGCCTGCCGGGTTTCGATCTGCACCAGGATGCACAGCTCCTCATGCGCCCGGTGATGATAATTCGCCACGCGGCCATAGCGCGAGGCGCGGGTCGCGCCGGCGAAGCCGCGCACGCCGTCCGGGGCGAAACGGGTCGCCGCCACGGCCGCCTGCGCCTGCTCCACCGTCTCGACCATCGGCACCAGGAAGGTCTGCGTGCCGATATCTAGGAAGCGCTTGAACACGATCGGGTCATTCACCGGAATGCGCACGATCGGATGGGTGGTGTTCTCCATCGCGGCGTGAAGCTGGCCCATCACGCCCGGCACGTCGTTCGGCGCATGCTCGCCATCGATGATCAGCCAGTCGAAGCCCGAGCCGGCGAGGATCTCGGTCGCGGTGGGGCTCGCCATCGAGTTCCAGAAGCCGATCTGCTGCTGGCCGGCGATGAGCTTGCGCTTGAAATGGTTGACGGGCAGGTCCACGGGAAACGTCCTTCTGGATGCGGGCAAGTCGGCTGGGAGGGGAACAGGCTGCGCGCTACTCGGCGAGCGCTTCCTTGCGGGTGCGCAGCACCTGGGGCGAGAGCATGGCGAGCAGCATCAGCGCCACCACGCCGAGCAGGACGGCGCTGATCGGCCGGGTGAGGAATACCGAGGGATCGCCATCGGAAAGCTGCATGGCGCGGCGGAAATTCTCCTCCAGCTGCGGGCCGAGCACGAGGCCGAGCAGCAGCGGGGCCGGCTCCACGCCGACCTTGATGAAGAAATAGCCGACCAGCGCGCAGCCCAGCATCAGCCAGACATTGAACGCACTGTTGGAGATGCCGTAGGTGCCGATGCAACAGAACAGCACGATGGCCGGGAACAACAGCCGGTAGGGGATCTTCAGCATCGAGACCCACAGCCCGACCAGCGGCAGGTTGATGATCAAGAGCATCAGATTGCCGGTCCACATGGAGGCGATGACGCCCCAGACCAGCGCCGGCTGCTCGGTCATCACCTGCGGGCCGGGCTGGATGCCCTGCATCATCAATGCGCCGATCATCAGCGCCATCAGCGCGTTGGCGGGGATGCCGAGAGTGAGCAGCGGGATGAAGCTGGTCTGCGCCCCGGCATTGTTGGCCGCCTCCGGGCCGGCGACGCCCTCGATGGCGCCCTTGCCGAAGCGGCTCGGGTCCTTCGCCAGCTTCTTCTCCAGCGCATAGGCGGTGAAGGGCGGCAGCGCCGCGCCGCCACCCGGTAGCACGCCGAGCGCCGAACCGATGAAGGTGCCGCGCAGCATGGCGGGGAACGCCGCTCCGAGGTCGGCGCGCGAGGGAACGAGGTCGCGCAGCTTCTGGCTCACCACCTGTCGCACTTCCGGCCGCTCGAGATTGGCGATGATCTCGGCGAGCCCGAACATGCCCATCGCCACCGGCACGAAGTCCAGCCCGTCGGCCAGCGCCGACACGCCGAAGGTCATGCGGGCGACGCCGGAATTGACGTCGATGCCCACCGTGCCGATCAGCAGGCCGAGGAACACCATCGCCAGCGACTTGGCGACCGAGCCATGCGCCAGCACCACGGCGGCGAACAGGCCGAGCACCAGCAGGCTGAAATATTCCACCGCGGTGAATTTCATCGCCAGCGCCGCCAAAGGCAGGCTGAGCAGGGCGATGACCACGGTGGCGACCGTGCCGGCGAAGAAGGACGAGATGGCGGCGATGGCGAGCGCCGGGCCGGCGCGGCCCTGCTTGGCCATTTCGTGCCCGTCGAGGCAGGTGACGACGGACGAGGTCTCGCCCGGCACGTTCACCAGGATGGCCGTGGTCGAGCCACCATATTGCGCGCCATAGAAGATGCCGGCGAGCATGATGAGAGAGGAGGCCGGCTCCAGCCCGAAGGTGAAGGGCAGCAGCAGCGCCACCGTCGGGATCGGCCCGATGCCGGGCAGCACGCCGATGGCGGTGCCGATCACCACGCCGATCAGGCAATAGACCAGATTGTTGAGCTGCAGGGCCGTGGAGAGACCGAGGAGCAGGTTGTCGAACAGTTCCATGACGCGCCTGCGGTGCTCACCAGGGCCAGATCGCCACCGGCAGGGCAAGCGCCTTCACGAACAGAAGGACCGCCCCGGCAGTGATGCACAGGCCGAACAGGATGACTTCGAAGAAGCGGCTTTCGCGGCTGGCGATGGCGGCGACGAGGACCGCGGCGAGCGAGGCGGCGGCAAGGCCGGACGTCTCGATCAGCAGGGCGAACATCCCCACCGCGACGCCGACGCCGAGGATCGGGCGCCACTGCGCCGGCTCGATGCCGGCGAATGGCCGGCGCAGCCCCCGCACGGTGAAGAACAGCCCGAAGCCGAGCAACGCCAGGGCGATGGCGCGCGGCATGTAGCCGGGCCCCATATTCGCCGCGGTGCCGCCGGCGAGCTTCCAGGTGGCGGCGAAGGTGCCCGCCGCCACCGTGGTGAGGAACAGGCCGAACAGCAGGTCCGGCCAGTCGATCCGACGCTGTGTCACGGGTGCCGTCCGCGCTGGAGCGATCAGTTGGTCTTGATGTCGGCGGCGCGGACGATGCCGCCCCAGTTCTTGATGTTGGCGGTGAGCCAGGCTTTCACATCGTCGGGCGTGCCGGGACGCACGGAACCACCCTGTTCGGCGATCTTCTCCTTGATCTCCGGCAAAGCGAGGATCTTCTGCAACTCGGCATTCAGCCGCGCGACGACCTCCGGCGGGGTCTTGCCGGTGGTGAGCAGGGCCTGCCAGGTGCCGGCATCGCTGAGCGGCAACTTGGCTTCCTTGAAGGTCTCGACATTCGGCAGGCTGGCGAGGCGCTCGTCACCTGTTACCGCGATGCCGACGAGCTGGTTGCTGGTGACGAAGGGCAGCGTCGCGGTGGCGCCGTTGATGATCACGTTGCTCTCGCCGGAGACGACGGCGCGCGAGGCCGCCGAGCCGCCCTTGTAGGGCACGTTCTTCCAGTCGATGCCGAGATCGCGGGCGAGCGCGACCGCCGTGATGTGGTTGAGCGCGCCGACGCCGGAATTGGCCACCGCGAGCTTGCCGGGATTGGCTTTGGCGTAGGCGACAAGCTCCGCGAGGTTCTTGGCCGGCACCGACGGGTTCACCGCCAGCACATAAGGGCCGAACATCACCATGCCGACCGGGGCGAGGTCGGTTTCGACATTATAGGAGAGGTCGGGGAACAGGCTCGGCGCGACGGCGAGCGAGCCGATATCCATCAGCAGCAGCGTGTGGCCGTCCGGGCGGGCCTTGGCGACGGTGTCGGCGCCGATATTGCCGGCCGCGCCGGGCTTGTTCTCGACGACGACCGGCTGGCCGATCGCCTCGGAAAGCTTGGGGCTGATGAGGCGGGCGAGAATGTCGGACGTGCCGCCCGGCGCGAAGGGCACGACGATGCGCACGGGGCGCTCGAAATTCTGCGCCGAGGCGAGGGCGGGAGCGAGGGCGCCGCAAAGCGCGAGGGCGGTAGCGGCTGCCTTGATCAGGCGAAAGGACATTGGCGTTTCCTCCAGAAACGACGGCGGACAGGGCGACGTGTTTTTTTGGGATGGCTGGCGTGGCGATCCGGTTTGCAGCCTAGGCGAGATGCGATGCCCGAATGAGTTGTTCTCTGCATCGATCAATGCCAAATTTGGATCGATGTTTGAGCTCAGCCATCTCCGCTGCTTCGTTGCGGTCGCCGAAGAACTGCATTTCGGCCGGGCCGCCGCGCGGCTGAATCTCACCCAGCCGCCGCTGAGCCGGCAGATCCAGCTGCTGGAGCATGTGCTCGACGTGCGCCTGCTCGACCGCACCAGCCGCTCGGTGAGCCTGACCCGTGCCGGGCAGAACTTTCTCCCCGAGGCGCGCCGCCTGCTCCGGCTGGCGGAGGGCGCGGCACTGGCCGCACGGCGCACGGCGAGCGGCGAGGAGGGGTCGATCACCCTCGGCTTCACCGCGGCCTCGGGCTACGACTTCCTGCCGCGCCTGATCAAGAGCTTCCGCTCGGCGGCGCCGGGCATCGACCTCGTGCTGAAGGAGATGGTCTCGACTGACCAGTTCGAATCGCTCACGGCCGGGCGCATCGATGTCGGGCTGGTGCGCCCGACCTTCAACCGGCGCGAGGTGAATTCGGTCTGCGTGGTGCGCGAGCCGCTGCTGCTCGCCGCCCCGGAGGGCCACCCGCTGGCCGCCGCGCCGCAGGTGCATCTGGCGGATCTCGACCGGCAGCCGATGGTCACCTACTCGCCTTACGAGGCGCGCTATTTCTACGACCTGCTGGCGACGCTGTTCGCCTCGGCGGCGATAACCCCGCGCTATGTGCAGCACATCAGCCAGGTGCATTCCATCCTCGGCCTGGTCAAGGCGGGGATCGGACTGGCGCTGGTGCCGCGCGCGGCGCGCAACCTCCGCTTCGAGGGGGTGGCGCTGCGCCCGCTGGAGCTCGATACGCCGTCGATCGTCGAGCTTCACGCCATCTGGCGGACGACCAACGCCAACCCGGCGATCGACACCTTGCGCGCTACGCTGCGGCAGCTCACCAGCCTGGCCTGAGCGGCGGCAGCGCGTTCAGGACGCCGGATCGGCGCGCTTCGGCCGGCGGATGGCCCGCACCTTGCCACTGCCGCCGCCACCGCAGAAGAACCGGTCGCCGCCATCGGATTCCAGCCCGGAGACGCCGGTTCCGGCCGGCATGTCGAGCCGCTCGAGCACCTCGCCGGTGCGCGGGTCTATGCGCCGGACATCGCTCGCCTCGTCCTGCCAGGTGCCGTGCCAAAGCTCGCCGTCGACCCAGGTGACGCCGGTGACGAAACGGTCGGATTCGATGCTGCGCAGCACCGCGCCGGTGTTGGGGTCGATCTGGTGGATGCGGCGGCTGCGGTACTGCCCGACCCACAGGGATCCCTCGGCCCAGGCGAGGCCTGAATCCGCGCCATTACCGGGCGCCGGGATGGTCGCGACCACGTCGCCGCTCGCCGGGTCGATCTTGCGGATCACCGCCTCGGCGATCTGGTACAGGTGCTTGCCATCGAAGGCGGTGCCGGCGTCCGCTGGCACGTCGAGCGTGCCGATGATCGCACCGTTCTCGGGATCGAGCGCGTTCAGCCCGTTGACCGAGGCGAACCAGACGTGGCGGCCATCGAAGCTGACGCCGGCAACGTCGCCGGCTTCCGGGAAGGGGCCATATTCGCGAAGGATCTCGGCGGGTGCGTGTTTCATGTCGTCACTCCAGAGCCTGATCCGATCAGGTTGTCTCAACCTGATCAGATAACGCGTTCTCTAGCTGCCCGTCAGTTGAACCGGGAGTAACAAGCTTGTCGGGAAACCCGGCACGCTCAAGGCCATCCAGCGGCAGGCCCGCCCGCGCCCGAAGGCCTCGACCTTGCCCTCCGCCGCCAGCGTCTCCAGCGCGCGCTGCACCGTGCGGGGACTGATGCCGAGCGCCATCGCGAGCGCCGAACTCGACCACGCCTCGCCATCGGCGAGCAGCGCCAGCACCTCGGCATGTGCGTCCTCGACCGGCGGCGCGAACAGGGCGACGGCGCGCGAGCGTTGCGGGATCAGCGCGAAGCCCCTGCGCGTCGCGCTGATCCCGGCCATTGGCCGCAGGGCCTTGCGCAGCCGCCCGATCTCGACCCGCAGCCGCGCGCGGTGGGATTCATCGGCCTCGCGTGCCCGGAAGGCCCGCGCGATCAACCCTTCGCGCGAGGCGTCGCCGGGCCAGGCTTCGGCGAGCGTGCGGGCGAGGGCGAACAGCACGGGGCGGCCGGCGAGCGGAACGAGCGTGGTCCCGGTGCGGACGACACCGCGACAGGCATCGACGGCCAGCGTGTCCGAAGCGATCAGCGCTTCGACTTCGGCGAGCCCCAGCAAGCGCTGTCCATCCCGCGTGACGAGGCGAGCGGCCGGGGCGTCGAGGGCGTGCGCCGTCCGGTCGACCTCCGCCGCCAGTGCGGGAATCCGCGCGGCCTGCGCGGCGCGCCGGGCCTGATCCAGCGCGGCACGCGCCGTCTCCGCCTGAATGCGCCGCATCGCGAGGCCGACCGCGACCAGCCAGTATCCGGTGCGCGACGCCTGCGGCAGTGCGTCGGCATCGAGCGAATGGAGCGCGCGCTCGGTCTCATCGAGGCGTCCCACCAGCAGCAGGTGCCGGGCTTCGAGGTAGCCGGCATGGGCGGCGTTCGCGCGGTCGCCATGGGCGTCGAGCGCCGCCCGCGCCGCACTGAGCGTCCGCAGCGGACCGCTCAGATCGCGCGAGACCAGCGCGATCTCCGCCTCGGCGACGGCGCAGCGCGCCCGCGCCATGGGCTCGGTCGGACCGAAGCCGCGTGCGGCGCGGCGCAGCAGCTCTTTCGCGCGCTTGAAGTCGCCGAGCTGCGCCATGGCGATGCCGCGCAGCGCGAGCGCGGGGGGATCCTCGCGCAGCGCGACCCGCTTCAGCGCCGCCAGCGGATCGCCCTGCGCCAGCGCCCGGCCAGCGGCGGTGATCAGCGAGTCCATGGAAATCCCGCCAAACTTGTCACTCTCACCCGGTCCACGCGCGGCCCTAGGTTTCTCTCGCCCTGCAATCAGCGGGCACGGCGACAATCAATCGGGAGGCGGAGAATGACAATGTCCCCACTCGCCAGAGAGGGCCGCCATGCCGGCGGGCGGGCAAGCGGCGTAGGCGAATGGCTCGCCCTCGCCGCGGCGCCGACCTTCGGCCTGATGGCGTTGAGCGCGGCGGTCGTCCCGCCGCCGGTCACGCTGTGCAGCTCCGGCCTCCTGCCGCTCGACGGCATGGCCACGATGTACCTGCTGATGAGCCTCTTCCATCTGTCGCCCTGGCTGAAGCTCGCTTCCGGCGGCTTCCCGGCGCGCAGCTGACCCAGCAAGCAAAGGAGACTGACCATGAACCACGCCATCGTTTCACGCCAGGAATGGCTCGACGCCCGCAAGGCGCTTCTCGCCCGGGAGCGGGCCGTGACCCACGAGCTCGACGCGCTGCGCGCCGAGCGCCGGCAGTTGCCCTGGGTTCGGATCGAGAAGCCCTATGTCTTCACCGGACCGGACGGCGACTGCACGCTGGCCGATCTGTTCGGCGACCGCAGCCAGCTCGTCGTCTACCACTTCATGCTGACGCCGGGCTCGGAGCATATCTGCCCCGGCTGCTCGTTCATCGCCGATCATGTCGATGCGGCGCGGCAGCATTTCGAGCAGGCCGACCTTGCCTTCGCCGCGATCTCGCGCGTGCCGCTGGCGCGGATCGAGGAGGTGAAGCAGCGCCTCGGCTGGACCTTCCCCTGGGTGTCCTCGCAGGGCAGCGACTTCAATTTCGACTTCGGCGTGTCGTTCCGGCCGGAGGACATCGCCGCCGGCCGGGCGATCTACAATTACGGCACGGTGATCCAGCGGAGCCAGGATATGCACGGCACCAGCATCTTCGTGAAGGGCGAGGACGGCGCCGTCTTTCACAGCTACTCGACCTATCACCGCGGGAATGAGCTGCTGATCGGCGCGTTCAACTGGCTCGATCTCGTCCCCAAGGGACGCAATGAGGACGGCTCGACCATGGGCTGGGTGCGGCTGCACGACGAATACTGAAGCGGGGCAGGCGTGCTGTGTGTCCGGCCCCTGGCGGCGTCGTCTCGCCGTCAGGAGCCGCGCAGTCGGAAGCCGCGCAGCTAGAAGCCCATGGCTGCACCATCGCTACGCGGATCGCTCGCGCCCTCCAGGCGCCCATCCGCGTGGCGGGCGATCGCGCCGGCATGGCCCATCATGGCGTCGAACGGCGCCACCACCTCCACATCATGGCCGGCCGCCCGCAGCGCGGCGACGAGGTCCGGCGGGAAGCGGTCCTCCAGCTTGAGCGTCACGGTCTCCGCGCCCCAGGTCCTGCCGAGCAGCCAGCGCGGCGCGGTGATCGCGGCCTGAAGCTCCGAGCCGAAGAACGCATAACGCGAGAAGAGCGCGGCCTGCGTCTGCGGCTGGCCTTCCCCGCCCATGGTGCCGTAGACCATGTGGCGGCCGTCCTCGAAGGAGGCCATGGCGGGGTTCAGCGTGTGGAACGGCTTGCGGCCGGGCTCCAGCACGCGCGGCCCCTCGCCGCGGAGCTGGAAGCTCGATCCGCGATTCTGCCAGACGATGCCGGTCTGCGGCAGCACGACGCCGGAACCGAACTCGAAATAGATGCTTTGGATGAAGCTGACCGCCAGCCCGTCGCCATCGATGGCGCCGAGCCACACCGTGTCGCCGGCGGAGGGCGGAGCGGGCCAGGGCAGGGCCTTGGCGCGGTCGATCCGCGCGGCAAGGCGGTCGAGCGCCTCATCGGTGAGCCAGTCTTCCGGCCTGCCGGTCATGGCATCGGGGTCGCCAATGAGGCGGTCGCGGACGAGGAACGCCTGCTTGGTGGCTTCGATCAGCCCATGGAGATGATCGACGCCCTCTGCCTCGCGCACGCCCAGCCGGCGAAACAGAGCGAGGATCATCAGCGAGGACAGGCCTTGCGTCGGCGGCGGGAAATTGAAGAGCCGCATGCCGGGAAGGTGAACCGACAGCGGCGCGACGCGCCGGGAGCGGCAGGAGGCGAGATCGTTCAGCGTCACCGGCGCGCCGGCCTGGGCGAGATCACCGGCAATCTCGCGCGCGAGCGCGCCGCGATAGAAGCTCTCGGTGCCCTCGGTGCCGATACGCTCCAGCGTTTCTCCGAGCGCCGGCAGCTTCATGACCGAGCCCGTGGCCGGCGCCTTGCCGTCGACGAGGAAGCTGGCGGCAAAGCCCGGCATGGCGGCGAGTTCGGGGCGCTTCTGCGCCGTGAGCTCGCTCTGGCTGGCGGTGACGGCAAAGCCGTTGCGGGCATGCCAGACCGCATCCTCGACAAGGCGCGCGAGCGGCAGCCGGCCGCCCCTCTCCGCGCTCACGGCCAGCGCTTCGCCCCAGCCCGCCACCGTGGCGGCGGTGGTGTTGGCGGCGAGCGGCCCGCGCTGGGGAATGGCGTCCAGCCCTGCCCGGAAATACAGCTCCGGGGTTGCCGCCGCGACGGCGCGGCTGCAGGCGTCGATGCCGACGGGTTCCTCGCCCGGCGCGCCGATGAGCCAGAAGCCGTCACCGCCGATGGCGGTCATATGCGGGTAGACCACGGCGAGGGCCGCCGCCATGGCGACCGTCGCCTCGATGGCGTTGCCGCCTTCGCGCAGGACACGCAGTCCCGCCTCGCTGGCGAGATGGTGCGGGGACGTCACCATGCCGCGACGGGCACGAACAGTATTCAGCATGTGATGCGTACTCCGGCTACCAGCCGATCGCCTTCGGCAGCCATGTCGCCACCGCCGGGAAGCTGAACACCAATGCCACGGCCGCGAGCTGGAGCGCGATGAAGGGAATGACGCCGCGATAGATATCGGCCGTCGCCACTTCCGGCGGTGCCACGCCGCGCAGATAGAACAGCGCCCAGCCGAAGGGCGGCGTCAGGAACGAGGTCTGCAGCACGGTCGCGATCAGTGCCGCCGCCCACACCAGGTCGACGCCGGCGTTCTGCATGAGCGGCAGGAACATCGGCACCACGATGTAGCTGATCTCGATCCACTCGATGAAGAAACCGAGCACGAAGATGATTAGCAGCATGAAGATGAGGACGCCGCTGGTGCCGCCGGGAACGAAGGCGAAGGCGTCATGCACCAGCCGCTCGCCGCCGAGGCCGCGGAAGGCCAGCGCGAAGACCTGCGAGCAGATCAGCACGAAGAACATCATCGCGGTGATGCGCGCGGTGGATTGCACGGTGTCCACCAGCGTCTTCAGGGTGAAGCGCCCGGCGACGGCCGCGACCAGGATCGAGCCGAGCGCGCCCATGCTGGCCGCCTCGGTCGGCGCCGCTATGCCGCCGATGATGGAACCGAGCACCACGAGCACCAGCCCGATCGGCGGCAGACCGACCCTCAGGGCCTTCCCCCACAATTCGCGGCGCGGCAGGGCGCGACGCTCCTCCAGCGGGATGGGAGGCACCTTCTCCGGCCAGATGATGCCGACGACGATCATGTAGACGCAGAAGATGCCGGTGAGCAGCAGGCCGGGCATGAGCGCGGCGGCAAACAGCGTGCCGACTGACTCGCCCAGAATGTCCGCCAGCAGGATGAGGATCGTGCTCGGCGGAATGAGCTGGCCCAGCGTGCCCGACGCGCAGATGGCGCCGCAGGACAGGCTCCTGTCGTAGCCCCGGCGCAGCAGGGTGGGCAGTGTCAGCAGGCCGAGCGTGACGATGGTGGCGCCGACAATGCCGGTGGTGGCGCCCATCATCATGCCGACAAGGATGATGCCGAGCCCCATGCCGCCGCGCAGCCCGCCGGACAGATGGCCGATCACCTCCATCAGCTCGTCGGCGAGGCGCGATTTCTCCAGCATCACGCCCATGAACACGAAGAGCGGGATGGCGATCAGCGTGTAATTGGCGGTGACGCCGTAAATGCGCGCCGGCAGCAGGCCGAACAGGCTGGTGCCGAAGCCGAGCCAGCCGAAGAAGAAGCCGCTGATGGCGAGGGTGAGCGCCACCGGCACGCCGACGAACAGCATCACGAAGAACGACGCGATGCACGCGATCGCCAGAATTTCATTATAGGGCATCGGGCGTCACTCGTGCGGAAGGTTCGCCCTTGCCGCCAAGGAAGGGCTGGATCGCGCGCAGCGTCGCGGCGAGGCTCTGGAGGAGAAGCAGTGCGAAGCCCGCGGGGATCATCGCCTTGAGGATGAAGCGGTAAGGCAGGCCACCGGGATCGGGCGAACCCTCGCCGATCCGGTAGGACTGCATCATGTACGGCCAGGACAGCAGGATGACGATGACCGCCAGCGCCACCACGGCCAGCGCGGAGAACAGGTCGATGACGTGCCGCAGGCCGGCGGGGAAATGGGCATAGGCGATGTCCACCCGCACATGCCCTTCATGCTTGATCGTATAGGCGATGCACAGCAGCGTGAGCGGCGACATCAGGTGCCATTCCAGCTCCTGCATGGCGACCGAGCCGGTAGAGAACACGTAACGCAGCAGCACATTGCCGGCCATGACGAGGACGAGCGCGAAGCCCGTCCACGCCGCCAGCCAGCCGCACGCCTCGACAATGGCGTCGAGGGCGCGCGCGCTTCTTTCCAGTACAGAACTCATGCGCCCCTGCGGATCTGGGTCTGATAGACGGCTTCCGAGAGGCCCGCCCACTGGCTGTGCTCGGCGGCGAACTTCGAGAAGGACTCGTAGACCTTCTTGATCTTGGGGTCGGAGTCCGCGAGTTGCTGCAGCGTGGTGGCGGTGACCTCGCGCAGCTTGTCGACCACCGCCGCCGGGTACGGACCGGCGATGACGCCTTGGTTCTTCACGAGGTCGGTCATTGCCTCGCCATTGGTGGCCTCGCACCAGGTGTGGCTGATGACGTTGCAGGCGGCGGCCGCGGTGCGCACGATCTCCTGAAGGTCGGCGGGCAGGGAATCCCAGGCGGCCTTGTTGACGATCAGTTCGGTGACGTTGTTCGGCTCGTGCCAGCCGGTGGTGTAATAGTACTTGGCAGCCTTCTGCAGGCCGAGGCGGCGGTCCTGATAGGGGCCGACGAACTCGGCGGCGTCGATCACGCCACGCTCCAGCGCCGGGAAGATCTCGCCGCCGGGCAGCAGCTTCACGTCGACGCCGAGCTGGGCGTAAACCTTGCCGGCAAGGCCGGGGATACGCATCTTCAGGCCCTTGAAATCCTCGACCTTCTCGATCGGCTTGCGGAACCAGCCCGACATCTGCACGCCGGTATTGCCGAGCGGCATCGGCACGAGGTTGAAGGGCGCGTAGAGTTCTTCCCAGAGCTTGAGCCCGCCGCCATGGTAGATCCAGGCGTTCTGGCCCTGGAAGTTGAGGCCGAACGGCACGCAGGTGAAGAACTGCGCTGCCGGCACCTTGCCGGCCCAGAAATAGGAATTGGCCGCGTTCATCTCGACCGTGCCGGATGAGACGGCATCGAAGCCTTCCAGAGCCGGGATAAGCTCGCCCGCGGCGAAGTGCTGGATGTTGAGCCGGCCGCCCGACAGCTTGCCGACCAGTTCGCAGAAATAGGTCGGGCTACCGGGTCCCGTCACATAGAAGGGTGCGCCCGGCCCGTAGGCATTGGTCATCTTCCAGTTGAAGCTCTGCTGGGCACGCGCGACGTGCGGCGCTGCGACGGTTGCGACGGCCGCCGTGCCCGCAAGGCCGGCACCCAGAAATCCACGACGATCCATGTTGTTCCCCTTGTCTGGAATGGCCGGCGCCTCTGTCCGGCGCCCTGCATTGCGACTAGGTATTTCGCGTGGATGCGGCGTGGGCAATGCCCCTAAAGAGGCAAATCCCGTCAGGAACATCGCTGTGGCGGGATGAAAACTGCCGCAAAAATACAATGATATTATATGCTTATGTGACCATGGCGCGGATTTGTGCGAGCCTTGCGGCTCAGGCCGAGACAAGTTTTTGTGCGCCATTCGTCAAAGTGATTCACCGGCTCCCGCCACAGGCTGCATGATTCCCGCATGAACCGATCCGTCCCCATCTCCATCAACGCTTTTCCCGCGAGCAAGCAGGAAGCCGTCTGGCGGGAAACGCTGGCCAGCCTGTTCCTCGTCTGCCGGGCGCCGAAGGAGGCCAGCTTCCATTTCGGCGAAGTGTCGATCAAGCGCTCGCCGACGCTGGCGACCTTCGCGCTGCTGCGCTCCAACGCGCAGGATCTCGCGGCGCTGCCGAAGGCCGAGGGCCATATCCTGATCGGTTTCGTGAATTACGGCCGGGGCCATCTCGCCAATTCCGGCCGGCGCGCCGCCGAGTTCGCCGATGGCGACCTGTGGGTCTGCGACCCGGCGGCCCCGTTCAGCGTGCAGTTCCGCAACGATTTCGAGCTGCTGGTGCTGCTGCTGCCGCGCGAGCGTCTGGCAGGCAGGCTCGGCCGATCCTCGACCGTGCCGACCATGGTGCTGGGTGAATCAGTCGTGGCGACGGCGGCTCGCCCGATGATGCGGGCGCTGGCGGCCAATTTCGCCATGATGGAGGACGGCGACGTGATGGCGGCGGAGCCGGCCATCACCGAACTCGTACTTTCCGCGCTGCTGACCGAGGCACGGCCGGAGGAGGACAACGCCACGCAGGTGCAGGCCGCGCATTTCTCGCGCGTCTGCGCACAGATCGAGGCGCGGCTGCGCGAACCCGAGCTTTCCGTCGCCGATATCGCCAAGGCCGAGGGACTGTCGGCGCGCTACATTCAGCGCTTGTTCGAAGGGCAGGATCGCTCCTTCTCTGACTATGTGCGTCATCGCCGGCTGGAGCATTGCCGGCTCGACCTCGTCAATCCGCAATATGCCGATCGCTCCATTGCCGAGATCGGCTTTCGCTGGGGCTTTGCCGACCAGGCGCATTTCAGCCGGGTGTTCAGCGCCGCCTACGGCATCTCGCCGCGCGACTTCCGCAAATCCTCCGGCCCGACGGTGGAGACGCGATGGACCCGCGGGCGCCCCATGCATTCGGGCGCGCGGCCGGAACGGCCCGCTCCGCTCGCCGGCCCGTCGGCTCCCGAGAGCCGGGACACTGCGCCCACCTTTATGCCGGCGCCCGAGCCGGCGGCGCCCGGACGCCACCATCTCGCGGTCTCGCGTGACACGGTGCACTGGGGCTATCTCTCGCGCAGCATCGCCCCGGTGCTGCGGGTGCGCTCCGGCGCGGTGGTCACCGTCGAGACGCTGACCCAGCACGCCTATGACGACCATGAGCGGATGATCGCGGGAGATGCGGGAGCCGAAAGCGTCTTCCACTGGACCCGCGACTACAAGGCGGTGGACCGGCGCGGCGCGGGCCCGGTGAACGCGACGATCTTCGGGCGTGGCGCGGGTGAAGGGTTCGGCGTGCACATCTGCACCGGCCCGATCTTCGTCCAGGGGGCCGAGCCGGGCGATGTGCTGGAGATCGAAATCCTTTCGCTGAAGCCACGACCCTGCGCCAATCCGGTCCATGCCGGCTTTGCCTTCGGTTCGAATGCCGCAGCGGCGTGGGGGTTCCACCATGACGACATCCTCGACGAGCCGCGCAAGCGCGAGGTGATCACGATCTATCGCACCGATGCCGCCGGCGAGAGCGGCTATGCCGAAGCGGTCTATTCGTTTCGCTGGGTGCCGCAGACCGACCCGTTCGGCGTGGTCCACGAGACGATCGACTATCCCGGTGTCCCGGTCGATCATGCGCGCATCGAGAAGCGCCATGATGTGCTGAAGGCGGCCCGCATCCCCGTTCGTCCGCATTTTGGCTTCGTCGCCGTCGCGCCGCGCGAAGCCGACATGGTGGATTCCGTGCCGCCGGGCTATTTCGGCGGCAATGTCGACAACTGGCGCGCGGGTGAGGGGGCCTCGATCTATCTTCCCGTCGCCGTTCCGGGCGCGCTGCTCTCCATCGGCGATCCGCATCTCGCGCAAGGCGACGGCGAGATCAGTGGCACCGCGCTGGAGTGCTCGCTCACCGGCGAGGTCCGCCTCGTGCTGCACAAGCGCGGCGAGACCCGCAAGACCTTTCTCGGCGGGCTCGGCGCGCCGCTGATCGAGACGCCGGACGCCTGGCTGCTGCACGGGTTCAGCTACACCAACTATCTGCGTGAGCTTGGCCGCAACGCCCAGTCGGAAGTGTTCAAGCGCTCGTCCCTCAGTCGCGCCCTGCGCAGCGCCGTGCGGGCGACACGGAAATTCCTCATGGAGCGCTACGACCTCGATGAGGACGAGGCGATCTCCTTGATGTCGGTCGCCGTGGATTTCGGCGTCACCCAGGTCGCCGACGGCAATTGGGGGGTACACGCCAAGATCGCCAAGGCGATCTTCGAGCGTGCGTCGTGAGCACTCGAACCATCACGGTATCGTGACGATTTCCCGCCGCCGGCGCCACTGCGCCAGCAGCACGGGCGCGATCATGATCAGTCCGAGCAGCGACGAATAGAATTCCGGCGCGACCAGCAGCAGCGCCGCCGCCAGCAGGACGAGGCGTTCCCAGTTGCGCAGGCCGGTCAGCATCCACCCCGAAATGCCGGCGCCGAGGCAGGTGATGCCGATGACGCATCCGGCGAAGGCGAGAACGAAATCCGGCCAGTTGAACCCCTTCGTCACCAGCAGCAGCGAGGGCGAGAACACGAAGACGAACGGCACCAGCACCTTGCCGAGGCCGAGCCGGAACGCGGTGTTGCCGGTGCGGAACGGATCGGCATTCGCCATGCCGGCCGCCGCATAGGCCGCGAGCGCCACCGGCGGCGTGATGTCGGCCAGCACGCCGTAGTAGAACACGAAGAAATGGGCGACGATCGGCTCCACGCCCAGAAGGCCGAGCGCCGGGGCGGCGATGGTCGCCATGATGATGTAGTTGGCGGTGGTGGGAATGCCGCAGCCCATGAGGATGCAGACGATGCCGGTCATGAGCAGCGTGAACAGCAGCGTCAGCGTCTGCGGCGAGGCGAGCATCACCGGCAGCACGTCCGCCATCCAGGCTGCCATCGTGGCCGCCGTCGAGGTCACGATGAAGGAGACCTTGAATCCCACCCCGGTGAGCGTGACGACGCCGACAACGATGCCGACGGTTGCCGCCGCCGCGCCGACTGCGAGGGCATATTTGGCCCCGTCGCGCAGTCCCTCGGCGATATCGGTCAGGCTCATGCGGTTGCGCGGGTTGAGCAGGCCGACCGCCACGCACAGGGTGATGCCCCAGAAGGCGGCAAGATAGGGCGTATACCCCACCATCAGCAGCGTGATCAGCACGACCAGCGGGATGGCGGTCGGCCAGTCGCGCTTGAGAGCCGCCTTCACATCCGGCATTTCGTGCGGTTCGAGGCCCCTGAGGCCGTTCCGCTTCGCCTCGAAATGCACCTGGATGAAGACGCCGAAGAAATGCATGAAGGCCGGAACGATCGCCGCCAGGATGATCGTGGTGTAGGGCAGGTTCAGAAACTCGATCATCAGGAAGGCGGCGGCGCCCATGATCGGCGGGGTGATCTGCCCACCCGTCGAGGCCGTCGCTTCCACCGCCGCCGCGAAGTGGCGCTTGTAGCCGAGGCGGATCATCGCCGGGATGGTGAGCGAGCCCACCGTCACCGTATTGGCGACCGACGAGCCGGAGATCATGCCGAACAGCGCCGAGCCGAAGATCGACACCTTAGCCGGGCCGCCGGCATAGCGCCCGGCGACCCAGGCGGCGCAGTCGAGAAACAGCTGGCCGAGGCCGATGCGCGTCGCGAACACGCCGAACAGCACAAAGTGGAAGACGTAGGTCGCCACGACGCCGAGCGCGACGCCGTAAATCCCCTGCGTGGTGAGATAGAGGTGGTCGACGAGCTGCGGGAAGCTGGCGCCGGGATGCACCAGTATCCCCGGCATGTAGGGCCCCCACAGGGCATAGGCCATGAAGATGAGCGCGATGATCGGCAGCGGCACGCCGAGTGAGCGCCGCGTCGCCTCCAGCAGCGCCGCGATCAGCAAACCGCCGAGCACCACGTCCAATGTCGTTGGGTTGCCGACGCGGAAGGCGAGGTCGTCCAGCGGGATCAACGGAATATGCATCACCGCCACGACGGCGGTGGCCGCGAGCAGCCAGTCCGGCAGCGCTATGCCGAGCGGACGCAGCAGCCCGGAGCGGGCCGGCTGCGAATAGCCCCGCTTGGTGACCGGGAACACCAGGAAGACGAGGCCGAGCACGAAGGACAGATGAATGCCCCGGTGCATGGTCTCCTGCAGGAGACCGAAGCCGGCCGTGTAGTAGTGAAACAGCGAGAGCGCGATCAGCAGGCCGCCGACCAGATATCCCGCTCCCGGCGCGAGCGGCCGGAAGCGAATTTCGGGGTCATAGATTTCCTCCAGCTCCCGTGCCCTCGCCTCGTCGAATTCGAGACCAGGATTCGTGCCGGACGATCCGGTTGGTTCCTCACGAACTGCCATGTCGGCGATGCCGGCCGCCCGTTACTTCAGAACGCCCGCTTCCTTGTAGAATTTCTCGGCGCCGGGATGCAGCGGGATGCCAAGGCCGTTGGTGGCGTTCTGCAGGGTGATCATCTTGCCCTTGGCATGGCCGGCATCGAGCGCGGCGCGGGAATCGGCGTTCCAAAGCGTCTTGACGATGTTGTAGATGAGATCGTCCGGCTGCTTGGCGCTGGTGAGCCATTGCGCGTTCACCGAGATGGTATCGGTCGCGCCGACGCCCTTATAGGTGTCCGCCGGCACCTTGTCCTTGGCGAAGAACTTGTACTCGGCGAGCAGCTTGTCGACTTCCGGCCCGGAGATCGGCACCAGCTCGATACCGGACGAGGAGGCGAGTTCCGAGATTGCGCCGGTGGGATAGCCGCCCACGAAGAAGAAGGCGTCGAGCGCGCCGTCGCGCAGCCGGTCGCCGGCGGGGCCGGGCTTGAGATATTCCGGCTTGATGTCCTTCTCGGTCAGGCCATAGGCCGCGAGCACGATACGCGCATCAACCAGCGTACCCGAGCCCGGCTCGTCGAGCGCGACGCGCTTGCCCTTGAGGTCCGCGACCGACTTGATGTTGGCGCTCTTGGCGGCCACCAGATGGATGGTCTCGGGGTAGAGCGTCGCGATGATGCGCAGATCCTCGACCTTCGGCTTGCCCTCATAGAGGCCGGTGCCGGTATGCGCCCAATAGGCGACGTCCGATTGGGAAAAGCCCGATTCGAGCGCGCCGGACTGGATGGCGTTGACGTTCGCCACCGAGCCGTTGGAGGCGACGGCGGTGGCCACGAGACCGGGCACACCCTTGTTGCCATTGGCGGAGATCGCATTGGCGATGAGACCGCCCACCGGATAATAGGTGCCCGCCGTGCCGCCGGTCCCGATGCGGAAGAAGGTCGGCGTCTGGGCCATGGCGAGGCCTGTCATTGCCGCAATTCCGGCGACGGCCGAGGCCAGTTTCAGCACGCTGAGCAGTTTCATCGCGTTCTCCCTTCGTATCGGATCAATGTCAGGATGGGACAATGACGGAGGCTTGTCGACGGTGTTGGGGAGGAAGGTGGCCGCATTTTCGACCGATCCACGGTTATGGCCGGGGCTCGCCGTCGGCGCCGCGTCATCGTCAGGCATGGTGCCCGATCTGCCCTTCACTTCAGCCCGTCGAGATGCGAGCGGATGTGCGCAGCCTCCGCCGCCGTGCTGGCGAGGCTGATCGCGGTCATGAAACCCTCGCGCGCCTCGCTGGTGCGGCCGAGCTGCATCAGCAGCGCGCCGCGCAGGCCGTGATAGTGGAAATAGCCGGCGAGCCTGTCGCCAAGGGGGTCCACCATGGCGAGCGCCGCCGCCGGTCCGCGCAGTTTCGAGATCGCCACGGCCCGGTTCAGCGTCACCACGGGCGAGGGCTGCATGATCTCGAGCGTGCCGTAGAGCAGGTCGATCTGCGCCCAGTCGGTATCCTCGGGCCGTTCCGCGCGCGCATGCAGCGCCGCGATCGCCGCCTGAACCTGGTAGGGGCCGGGCTGGCGGTGACGTACCGCCTTGTCGAGCAGGGCGAGCCCCTCGGCGATCATCGCCTTGTTCCACAGTCGGCGATCCTGATTGTCGAGCAGGATCACCGCGCCGTCCCCGTCGAAGCGCGCCGCTGCGCGGGCATGCTGGAGCAGCATGAGCGCGGCCAGCCCCATGATCTCCGGTTCGGCCTGGAACAGCCGCAGCAGCAGCCGGGCGAGGCGGATCGCCTCCTCGCACAAGGGCTCGCGTACGGCGGAGGTGTCGCCTCCCGCGGAATAGCCCTCGTTGAAGACGAGATAGATCATGGCCGCAACGGCGCCGAGGCGTTCGGCGCGCTCGACCGCGCCCGGCGCCTCGAACGGAACATCAGCCCTCGCAATACGGGCCTTGGCCCGCGTGATGCGCTGCTCCATCGCCGCTTCGCTGACGAGGAAGGCGCGGGCGATCTGCCCGACCGAGAGCCCCGAGACGATGCGCAGTGCCAACGCGATCTGCTGCGTTGCCGGCAGGTCGGGGTGGCAGCAGATGAACAGGAGGCGCAGCACGTCGTCGCGATAATGCGCGCCGTCCATGCGCTCGGCGATCTCGGCTTCCGCGTCGCCCGTGTCGGAGAAGGCTTCTTCCGGCGGCAGTTCGGTCTGCCTCGCCCGTCGCCTTACCGTGTCGAGGGCGACGTTGCGGCCGACGAAGACGAGCCAGGCCGCGGCATCGCGCGGGGGGCCGTTCTGTGGCCAGGTCTTGAGCGCGCGCAGACACGCTTCCTGGAACGCCTCCTCGGCGAGGTCCAGGTCGCGGAAATAGCGCAGCAGCGCGGCAAGCGCCTGCGGGCGCGCGGCGGCAAGCGTGGTGCCGATCCAGCGCGCCTCGTCCATCATGGCCGCGCCCCGCCGTCATGGAAGAGGCCGACCGGGCGGATCTCGTAGGAGCCGCCCGGATTGGCAGCGCCGAGCTCGCGGGCGATGCCGAGCGCTTCCTCCAGATTCTCACAATCGAGGATGTAGAAGCCGAGCAACTGCTCCTTGGTCTCGGCGAAGGGTCCGTCGAGCACCAGCGGTGGGTCCTGGTCCTTGCGCAGCGTGGTGGCGGCGGTGGTCGGCAGCAGCCGCGCCACCGGGCCGAGCTTGCCCGCCTTGGCGAGCCGCTCCTGAACCACGGCGAGCTTTTGCATCACCGCGTCGTCCTCTTCCTTGGTCCAGGCGCAGACGACGTCTTCCTGATGGTAGCAGAGCAGGGTGTAGAGCATGTGTGGCCTTTCGCAGTGCTGGCGGGTCAGCCGCCGCTGATCGCCGTGATGACGAAGACGTCCGCCCCCGGTGCGAGCGGCGTCGAGAGCCTGGCGCGCCGCCCGCCGACGAACACATTGATATGTCGCCGGATCGCCGGCGTCTCGTCGCAGATGCGCTCGCGCATGCCGGGCCACAGCGCGTCGAGACCGTCCACCATCTCCTCGACGGTGCTCGCGTCGAGCGGGACGAGCCGCTCGGCGCCGGGGAACAGCACGACAAGGTGTGGCGGCAGGCGCACGAGCACGGGCGCTCGCGCCTCGCCCGCCTTTTCCCGCGTTGCCTCGTCGTTCATCGCGCTCACCGCTCGATCACCAGTGTCTCGACCGAGGTGATGGTGGGCAGATGCGGTGCGACGCAGTCCCATGTCTCGCCTTCATCCGCGCTGGCGTAGAGACCGCCGGCATTGGTGCCGAAATAGACACCGGCCGGCTCCATCGTATCGGTCGCCAGCGCCTGGCGCAGCACGTTGAAATAGGCGCCGTCCTGCGGCAGGCCCTCGCGCCGGGCCTGCCAGCTCTGTCCACCGTCGCGGGTGCGCCAGACCGCCGTCTTTCCCTCCGGCATGAAGCGGCCCTTGATGTCGCCGTTCAGCGGGATGAGGTAGAGGCCGTCCGGATCGCGCGGATGGGCGGCGGCGGGGAAGCCGAAGGAGGAGGGCAGGCCGGCCTCGATACTCTCCCAGCTTCGGCCGCCATCGTCCGAGCGGTACATGCCGCAGTGGTTTTGCTGATAGAGCCGCTCGCCGCCGCCCGGCGCCATGATGAGGCAGTGCACGCACTGGCCGAACTCGGGATAGTTCTGCCCCTCCGGCATGAAGTCGGCGCGGGTGCCGCGATTGCGGGTCTCCCAGCTTTTCCCGCCATCCTCGGTGGCGAACACGCCGGCGGCCGAGATGCCGACCCAGATCTTGTTCCGGTCGGCGGGATCGAGCACCAGCGAGTGCAGGATCAGCCCGGCGCCGCCGGAATTCCATTCCGGCCGCGTCGGGTGCTTCTGAAGGCCCTCGACATGGCTCCAGCTTTCGCCGCCATCGTCGCTGCGGAACAGCCCGGCCGGCTCGACACCGGCATAGAGGCTTCCGTCCTCGCCCACGGCGAGGCTCCAGACCGCCTTCACTGGCGCCTGTCCGGCCTCATAGGCGAGGCCTTGGCTCGAATGGCTCCAGCTCACGCCGAAATCGGTCGATTTCCACACTGCCGGGCCGAACCATTCATTTCCGCCACCGGCATAGAGGGTGCCGCTGGTGCGATCGGCGACGACATGGTTGGTCGGCCAGGTCTCGCAGAACGGGCCGCGCACCTGCCATGAGCGGCGCGTGGCGTCGCTCTCGACGATGAAGGCGCCCTTGCGGGTGCCGACGAGGATGAGAACCTTCTTTTCCACGGCGTCCTCCCGTCACACGGCGCAGGTTACAATCATCCAGGAGACGCCGAAGCGGTCGGTCAGCGTGCCGAAGCGCGGCGAGAAGAATGTCTGCGCCAACGGCATGGTAACCTCGCCGCCTTCGGACAGCGCGGCGAACTTTGTGTCCGCCTCCTCCGGCGACGAGACCGAGAGCGCCAGCGAGATGCCGGCAAACCCGGTGCCGTCGGACTGGCAGCCGTCGGATGCCATCAGTTCCGCGTCGCCGACCTTGAAGCTGGAATGCATGATCTTGTCGTCCCAGCCGTCCGGGATCATGCCGGGCGGCGGCGGTTCCGGCGCATCCCTGAAGCGCATCAGCGCGGTGACCTGTGCACCGACCGCCTTCCTGTAGAAGTCGATGGCTTTCTCGGTGCGTCCGTTGAACATCAGATAGGGTTGGACATTCATTGCGTTTCGCTCCCCTTGGCCGAACGTCTGGCTGCGGCGCCGCGGCCAAGCGAGCCGGCGCCGATGACACGAGGACGAACGGACAATGGCGATGCCGACAGCATGGCGGGGATTTTTGTTCGATCCTTCCTGTGGCCCGTTCCACCTGCCGGTCGGGGTCCGCCCGGCGGACCGCGTCGGCGGGCGTCGGAAGCGACAGGCGCCGCGCTCTCGACGCCTGGACGTTCAAAAATCCAGACGGCCTGTGTCGGGAATGGCAAGCCTCGTTCGTCCTCGGGGCGGATCGACATGTTAGTGGAGATAACCAGCATGCCCAACACCGTACGCCTGCACCGCGTCCTCGCGACCAGTCCGGAGAAGGTCTATCGCGCCTTCGTTGAGGGCGATGCGCTCGCGAAATGGCTGCCGCCCAACGGCTTTACCTGCACCGTGCACCATCTCGACCCGACGGTCGGCGGCACGTTCAGGATGTCCTTCCGCAATTTCACGACGGGGCACAGCCATGCCTTCGGCGGCGAATATGTCGAGCTCATTCCGGGCGAGCGCCTGCGCTACACCGACCGCTTCGACGATCCCGGCCTGCCGGGCGAGATGCAGGTGAGTGTGACGTTAAGGAAGGTTTCGGTCGGAACCGAGCTGGACATCGAGCAGGCCGGCATTCCCGACGTCATTCCGCCCGAGGCCTGCTATCTCGGCTGGCAGGAATCACTGCGAAACCTGGCCAAGCTCGTCGAGCCCGAGATCGATCAGTAGCGCGTCGGCGCGGGTCATGGGGGAGCGGTTCGGCGTCGCGATGACGCCGATCGCGAAAACTCCCGCATTGGCTCGCGCATGAAGTCGCGGCGAGCCGTCGCCCGTCTTCATGCACCTTTCAGGCTGTCTGGATCGATCGGCAGTTGTCGCAGACGGCGGCTGGCGGCGGCGAACATGGCATTGACCACCGCCGGCGCGACGCCCGAAATCGAAGGCTCCGGAACCACCTGAACCCACACTATTCCATTCGCCGTGGCCACATGGTGGCGGCACGCCGCCGCTCGCCATGGGAACGGACAATCATATAGAGGGATGGAGACGGTATCGGTGGGGTGATGCGCAGACAGGCAGCTTCTGGATGCAAGTTTCGCAAATAAGACTCCTGCGCATCGACAATGATAGGCTCAGATGAGTGTCGAAAGGGTTCAGTATTCGTGGTCCATGCACCTACTTCAGGCACCCGCTGTCGTCACGCCATTCCAGAGATATTCTTGCTTATGGCCTCGGCGATGGCACTTTCCGGGCTGGTCTGAAGCGCCAAGCCGTTGGGAAACGCGATAACTGGCACACTCCGTAGCCCAAGGTTACGGGCCGCATCCGATTGTTCGATGGTCAGCCGCTGTTCGGCGGGGTTCCGCATCAAGGCGAGCGCTTCGGCATGGTCGAAGCCGTGCTCGGACGCAAGAGATGCCACGGCGTTGAAATCCCCCATGGTCACACCGCGCAGGAAGTAAGCGTCGGTGAGGGCCACGGCCAGGGCATGCTGGGTTCCTCTCGCGTGAGCAAGACGGACCAATGTTTGCGCCGCAGTGGTGTCGAAAACACGGGGTTGCCGAGAAAGCGAGAGATCGATGCCCGCCGAGCGCGCCTCGCGTTCAGGAGGTTCAAAGCTTTCCCTCCGGTCCGCTCCATCGTGACGTGCGCGGAAAATATCGTCGACAGCGATGCCATCCTTGGGCAGGCCCTGCGTGAGGAGAAACGGATGATGGCGAACGTTCACCTCGAGCCCGGCGAAGTCGCGCTCCAGAACATTGTCCAGTCGATGGAGCGCGATCAGGCACCAGGGGCATGAAATTTCGCCGAAGAAGTCGATGGTCATGGCCATGGCGTTACCCTTTCAACGCCGCAGTGAGGGCCTCTGCCAGGGGCTTTGGCGGACGGCCGGCGAGCCTCTCCACGTCCCCGGTGACGATGTCGTAAGCGCCTGCTGCAAAGTCTGTCTGGATGTCGACCACGGCGTTGATAACGGACTCGGGGAGGCCCATCCGCGTCATGCCAGTCCGAAGAGCTTCCACCGGGATCACAACGAAACCGATCTTGGTGTCGAGGATCTCGGAGATGAGAGCGGCCCGTTCCTGGCCAGTGAATGACTTGGGACCGGTGGCGCTGTAGATGGCGCCGGAATGGTCCTCGGTCAGCACAATCCCAGCGGCGGCCGCAGCAACGTCGTCGCGGGCGACGAAGGCGACCTTGTTTTCGGCAAGGCCCGTCAGGACGCCGGAGGCAACTGATTGCTTGGCTTCGATAGCCAGGGCTTCCGCGAAGTAGTTCATCCGAAGGATTGTCCATCGCGGAGCGGACTTGATCAGCGCCTGCTCGCCTCGCCAAAAGCTGGCGACCATGGCGGGCTCGGCCTGCTCGCGAGTCCTGGTAGCCGATATCAGCACGATGTGCTTGACGCCCGCCGCGACGGCAGCAGCAATAGCCGTTTCGTTCTGCGTGCCGCGCACGCCCGGCCTCAGATCGGCGGACGGGATCAGAACGAGCTTGTCGAGTCCGGCATAGGCCTCAACCAAGGTTTCGAGCCTGTCGTAATCACCTAGACGGCCTTCGAGCCCCTCTGCGCTCAGGGGCGTGCGGGAAATGGCGACGAGCTTGTGACCCTGATTGCGGGCCTGAAGCTCGCGAACGGTAGCTTGGCCAAGCTGGCCACTGGAACCGCTGACACCGATATTCATGGATAGGACCTTCCGATACGTTCATTTGGTGCGTAGCGATATGAAGGTTCCTATGTTAGGGCGCAAGAACGCACGTTTTTGAACGCCACGCACCCCGGGGTGCGTAATGGAGTTGAGCATGGCAAGCGTCGGGTTGAGGCGGGTTGAGTTCGATCATGGTGCCGAGAGCGAGGCCTATTGCCGGGCGCTCGGGCAGATCCTCGAACGGATCGGCGACAAATGGACCATCATGATCATCGGTGTGCTGGCGACGAAGGGACCCATGCGGTTCAACGCGCTTCAGCGGGCCATTCCGGGACTGTCTCACAAGATGTTGACGACCACGCTTCGCGGCCTGGAACGAGACGGACTTTTAGTGCGGACGGCTTTTGCCACCATCCCACCGCGCGTGGACTACGAACTCACCGAACAGGGACATTCCCTGCATGAGCCCTTGCTGACCCTGGCCTCGTGGGCGCGATCGCAGCAGCCCTACATCGAAGGCGCCCGCAAAAGGTTCGACGAGCAACGGAGGAATGAGCAACCATGACAGCCCCATGCTCGGCCGCCTTTGCCGGTCGGCTGACGCAGTGGCACCGAGGCGCGTGGCGAGAGAGCCTGAAGCTTGTCATCAAATGAGTTTGGCGTGGCGAACGGCAGGTTTCTAGATCTAGGAAAAGACGTCGAATGCCCGTGATGACGAGCTTGTCGACGCCCTCGTCCGGCAGAAGGAAGCGAGCGCAGTCGTCGAAGCCATGACCGTGATAGTCGACGCGGCGACGATACGGCTTTGCCGCGGAAAAGCCCCGGCACGCACAGCGCCTCATCTCACGGCATCAGCAAAGCTCGGATCGGCAGATCCGCCCGGATCACGTCGTTGATCGGGCCGGCCAGTCCCCGCAGCCTGTCCGCGTCCGTTCCTGGCAGATCGAAATCCAGCCGGAACGTGCCATCACCCGAAAGCATGCGCTCCAGTCAGGAGAGCACCATGGAACTCGTGGAACACAACGCTGCTGGCGACATGGGCGAGGGCGTGGAGTTCGCACGTGAGATGTCTGAACTTGGGCGCCACAGAGACCTCGACGGGGCTGTGGGGCTTTTCATCGGTCTCCAACTCGTGCCACCATCCGTCGTCGTCGGGCTTCACGGCGGTGATTTTCGCCTCCCTTGGGTCACCGGATGGTCGCACGGTCCGGAGGCTGTCGCCCTCCACCGGGGAAAGACGATGCATTGCTCCTCAGGCTTCCACTCCAATGGCCCTGCGGATGGCGATCTGCACCGCAGAGGGTGGTAGCGACGGGTCAAACTCGCCCTTCGGCAGAAGCGGCGGTTGGGCCATGAAACGGGGCTCTGCTCCGCGATGCGGTTGCGCCGAGTGCACAAGGAAGGGATGGCAGAGATAGACGGTTCCGGCAGGTCCTGTCGCCGATACTTCTTCACAGTCCGCGGTCGAAGCAAAGCCATCGGCGGCGAGTTCGCCGAGCGTGAGGCCATCGTCGCCTCCGGGCAGCAACCGCTTGGCGATTGCGCGGTGCGACCCTTTCCGGATCCTTGTCGGCGCATCCAGTCCTCCAACATCGGAGAAAAGGAACAACATGAGCAGAGCGCGGCCGCTGCTTTTTACGTTGGCTCGCCACTGCAAGAAGTCGGGGTTGTCGGTGCCGAAGCTGGCATCGACGTGCCACCCCATATCACCGGGATCGAGTGGTGAGGGGAAACGGACAGGGAAGGTTCCCAGGCCATTTGGTCTCAACCATCGACCTCTGCCAACGAGAGCATCGTAGGATGAGTGCAAAAGCGGTGTGTTGGCAGCGTCGACGAACGGCTTACCGGTCATAAAGCCCAATCGGACAACCGGTTGTTTCCATGTCTCGGGAGAGTCCGGGGACAAACCCATGGCTGCCCAGAGCTGCTCACGCCCTTGGCGGGCAAGCTCGCCATCGAAGGCACCTTCCAGCTTAAGATATCCGTTTTCAATGAAATGCGCGATCTGAGCCTGGCTCAGACCGGAATGAGTAGCTTCCGACATTCAATAATTCTCCGTACGGCCTCTACACGGGGCTGGCCGTTATGATCTGAAAGGCACCTGAGTGCCGCGACGACTGTGCGCCCGTCAGATCAGCGGAAAGAATGTGGAATTAAACATCATGATGATGCTCAATTAGCATCTAATGTTTGCGCTCGCAAT
The DNA here is from genome assembly GCF_049445835.1 of Ancylobacter sp. VNQ12. Lineage (NCBI taxonomy): Bacteria > Pseudomonadati > Pseudomonadota > Alphaproteobacteria > Hyphomicrobiales > Xanthobacteraceae > Ancylobacter > Ancylobacter sp. VNQ12. Next base: position 74,902 of record NZ_JBMSDU010000018.1, read on the forward strand.
GAAATCAGACTTGGAGATCTCCAGGCCAGATAGCATGTGCGCATTTTAGAAGACCACGGCATGACCCCGCGGCCGGAATGCGGTTGGGAGCCCTCGTCGACAGCCCGCTTTCAAGGGAAGCTATCCGAATGAGAGAGCTGCTGAATGAAAGCCAGCACCTTGGCTGCCTTTCCCGCCTTCAATCAGAACGCGAATGCGAGCGCCGCTTCCTCGCCCCCATCCAGCAGCCGAGTGGGCATCTCTTACGCCCGCTCGGCCTTACATATCGAAGGAACTGGATACCAACCTGTGCGCAAAGGCTCATACTCGGGCTGGTGATCGACGTCGTAAAGTCGGCAAACTGGCCGATCTCGCCACAGCCCTCTTTCTCGCGAGAAACATCGCCGAAGGCCATTTTCGGCGCTGGACGGGAGTCCGGACGCGGCGACGCGCGCCGCGCCAGGCCAGAGGCCGTCAGAGTTTCACATTGTACTTCGTCTGTAGGTATTCGCGCATCCAGGCTCGGGTCGCGGGGGAAATGTGGGTGGCAACCTCGAAGAGCTTGTCTGCCGCCGCGCCCGTCGCCTGTTGATAGTCACCCAGGATGTCCTCCTTGCGCTCCTGAAGTTCGGGATCGGTCACGGCAGCTGCGAAGGCTGTCCGATAGGCCTCCACGAATTCGGGCGGGGTGTTCTTCGGCAGGACCGCCATTTTCTGCGCGGGAAACCCGGCGCTGAAGAAGGCCAGATAGGCGTCCAGCATGCTGTCTTTCTTCGGCGCCTGCCCATGCATCATTACATAGGCCTCCAGGAAGTTCGGAATGTCCGGAAAGGTGGGGTCCCGAACGAGGTTGCCGTTTGCGTCGAGCGCGCCCAGCGAAAACAGCGGCACGACCTTCTTCATTTCGACCAGGGGCACGATATTGGCGAGGTAGCTGGACGACGTCTGGTAGTCGATGGTCGCCTCGCCGCGTTCGAAGGCTATGCGTGTCTCGCCCCGGCTCGACATGCCGAACACGTGGCGGACATTCAATCCCAGCAATTCAAAGGCGAGCATCAGGACGAGATCGAGCGCGGTCGCGCCGGTATTGGCATACACCAGCTCACGATCGCCGAGTGACTTGAGATCCGATGCATCCTTGATACCCAAGCTCGTTGGCAGATAGACGACGCCGCCCGTGGGAGAAACGAGCACGGGAATGAAGTTGCGGTAGTCGTACTGGACTCTTGGATCGCCGAGCAGATAGGGGAACTGGTTGGAGCCGGACAGGCCGAGCAGGGCCAGCCCGTTGCTGGAGGCGCGCCGGGCAAAGGAGTTGGCGCCCGACAGGCCGCCGCCGCCGGGGACGTTCCGCACGACGACCGTGGGATTCCCGGGCAGATATTTCGACAGATAGGGCGCGAAGAAACGCGCCCAGGCGTCATTGCCTCCCCCCTCGCCGTAAGGGATCGTCCACTCGACGGTTTTGCCGGCAAATGTCACCGGGACCTGAGCGGCGGCCGCTCCCGGACGATAGGCCAGCGGCGCGAGCGCCATCAGGCCGGCAAATCTTCTGCGGTTCATTTCCATCCCGAAGTCTCCCATCCCGTTCTGACGCGGTGCTGTAGGTCGTCGGAGCACGGACATTGCCGGCTCCCTTCCGGCGCGAGATCGCATCCCACTTGACGTTTGTTCTGATAGTAGGAACGATTATGCCATCTATCGATGCGACTAGCATTTCAACTTGCAGGGGTCAAGCGCGCGAATGGCCTGCACTGCCTGGTCGGGACGAGGGGCAGCGGGATTTGTGTTCTGATAGATGGTATCAGCCGTCCTTAATGCAGGTCGCGATCCAGGGAGAGCCGATTGCCTACCGTAACGAAATCACTGGGTGAAGGAACGCAGTCTGTTCTCCTGACGCTGGCAATCCTCGAACGCCTGGCCCAGAAGCCGGGATCAGTCGGGATAACCGAACTCGCTCGCGAGATCGGAACGTCGAAGAGCCGGATTTTTCGGCATCTCCAGACATTGACCTCCTGCAACTATGTGTCCGCGAACGCGACCACCGGCGAGTATGAGGTGGGGCCCCAACTGCTCGCTTTCGGCCGGGAGATCAGCGAGCGCTACGACATCGTGAATATTGCGGGGCCCATAATGGCCGAGCTGCGTGACCAGCTTGGCCACACGGTGATTATTTCCCGGATCGATGCGGCCGGAGCCCATGTGCTCCGGTCGATTCCCGGAAACTCCCCGATCGTCGTCGGGGTTCGACCGGGAACGACCCTTCCTTTCGAGCGTTCAGCGCAGGGCAAGGTGGCGCTTGCCTTCATGGCGCCCGGACGCCGCTCGGGCAACACGCCCCAGGCGGTGGCCTTCCAGTCGTTTTCGACCGAGCATCCCGAGGAACTGGAACTCATCCGGCACCAAGGTTGGGCATGGGGAGAAATGCGCCAGGGACTGCGCGGTCTGGCGGCTCCGGTGACCGATGTCTCGGGCAACCTGGTGGCGACCCTTGCCCTGCTTGATACCACTCAGGACATGGGCCCGGATTCGGATCAGACCAAGGCCCAGGCTCTGGTCGCGGCGGCGCGGCGGCTGTCACGCACGCTTTCTCCTGTGGGCCACGAATAAGTCGGCGCGGTGCCCCCTGGGTGCATGGAGGTCAATATTTCCCGTTTATGTTCTGATAGTCGAAAATATCTTGCCAATTATCAGAACGATGGATAGAGCAGAGTCCGCACGCCTGTCGCGGGCGTTCGAGGCATCGGGAAGTGGGTTATGGAATTGCGTTCAGGAATGGAGCGGGCTGGGACAGGCGCGGCCGACCCGCCGCTCGTCGATGCGCATGCACACGTCTACAAGATCGGCATGCCTCTCTCGACCTCGGCCTGGCACCACCCCGCGGACGACGCCACGATAGAGGACTATCTCGCCACGCTTGACGCGGCAGGGATACGGTTCGGTGTGCTTGCGGCAGCCAGCCTCTTCGGCGACTACAACGATTACATGTTGGAGGCCGTGCGCACCCACAAACGACTGCGTACGACTGTCATCGTGCCACCGGATACCGACCCCTACATATTGCGGATGATGAAGGAGGACGGCGTCGTCGGCATACGCCTCCAGTTTCGCACTGTTGAAACACCGCCCGACCTTGCCAGCCACGAATATCAGAAGTTGCTGCGGCGCGTGGCGGATCTCGACTGGCACGTTCACCTCCACGATGAGAGCGAACGCCTCCCGCACTATGTCACGCAGATTGAGAAAGCCGGGCCGAAGCTCGTCATCGACCACTTCGGCCGCCCCGCGAGTTCCAGCTCCGGCGGATTTCGCGCGGTCCTCGACGCGGTTGGACGGGGAAGGACCTGGGTGAAGCTGTCCGGAGCATTTCGGCTTGAGCCCAAGGGACTGGCGCCCGAACTCGCCGGCATTCTTCTCCGGCACGCCGGACCCGAGCGGCTCCTGTGGGGGAGCGACTGGCCTTTCGCCGCTTTCGAGGGGCGGGTGGCCTATGAGGACGTCCTGGCGCAGTACGCCGAGAACGTTCCGAGCGCGGCGGTCCGGCGCGCCATCGATCAGACGGCGCTGCAATTCTATTTCGGCTGAGCTTTTTGGGGGGCGGTCTATGGCAGCGATCCGGCGCCGGGATATGGAAGTCACGACGGTGGATGGGGTCACCATCGCGATCCGCGTGGTGGAACCGGACGGCTCAAGGTCGGGAGTGCCGCTGGTGCTCCTGCACGGGACGCGCATTCCCGGCATCAGCGAGTATGATCTGCCCGTCCCCAACGGCTCGCTGGCCGAGGATCTTGCCAAGGCCGGCCATGCCTGCTTCGTCCCCGACGCGCGAGGTTACGGGCGTTCCACGCGTCCGGCCGCTATGTCGCGGCCACCATCGGAATCGCGGCCGATCGCACGCAGCATTGAGATCGTCCGCGATGTCGACGCGGCCGTCGACGAACTCATCCGCGCCACGGGGTTCGAGAGGGTTGCCCTGATGGGATGGGGCGTTGGAGCCACCATCGTGTTGATGTACGCCGCGCTTTGGCCCGAAAAGGTCAGCCACCTGATCCTGTACAACGTCCTTTATGGCGGCGGGAACGATCATCCGAGGTATCGAGAGCATCCCCTTGAGGATCCGGCGCGCCCGGGACGGTTCAACGTCGCTCACTACGGCGGATACAGCTTCAACAGTCCGGAAGAACTGTTACGGAAATGGGATCAGTCTATTCCCACTGCCGATAAGGATGAATGGCGTGATCCTGCGGTTGCGGCAGCTTTTGAGCGCGCGCTGCTGGATGGCGATCCCTCCTCGTCCACCCGCACGCCGCCGAGCTATCGCAGTCCTAACGGCATGCTGGAGGACAGCTATTTCATGGGCCGTGGCGAGAAGCTGGTTCATGCCAGCCAAGTCTATTGCAAGGTCCTGATCATCCGACCCGGGCTCGATTATTTCTCCCGCCCCGCTGATATCGAGAGCCTAAGAGCCGATCTGGTGAATGCCGAGCAGGTCGTGACCTGGGAGCCGGAGAACACCACCCACTACATCATCCTGGACCGGCCGGAACGCGGCCGCACGGCGGCGATCGAGAAGATCATCGATTTCATCCGCCGCTGACGCCGGCCTGACTGCGCCTCCAGCCGCCGCTGGACGGCCTTGCCGGGAGGGCGGGGCCCTCCGATGGGCGCCTCCTTCAGAAGGTAACACCGTAATGCTGGATACATTGACAAGCGCCCTGCTGACCCTGCTGACCTTCCACCATCTCGCCTTCATGATGGTCGGCGTCGGAGTCGGACTCGTCGTGGGCGTCCTGCCGGGTGTCGGCGGGCTCGTGGGGCTCACTCTCCTCCTGCCATTCCTCTATGGCATGGAGCAGTCGGCGGCGCTGGCTATGCTGATCGGCGTGCTTGCCGTCAGTCCCACGGCCGATACCTTCGCATCGGTGCTGATGGGCATTCCGGGTTCGACCGCAAGCCAGGCGACCGTGCTCGACGGCTTTCCACTCTCAAAACGGGGCGAGGCCGCCCGGGCGCTTTCTGCAGCGTTTTCGGCGTCGCTCGTTGGTGGTGTTTTCGGCGCGGTCGTGCTGACCGGCTTCGTTATCGTCGCGCGCCCTGTCATCCTGAGTTTCGGGGCGGCGGAACTGTTCGCGCTTACCATATTTGGCCTCTCCATGGTGGGGGTGCTGTCCGGCAGCAACCTTGCCAAGGGTATCGCGACGGCCGCGTTGGGCGTCGCATTCGGCGCCGTCGGTTCGGCGCCCGCCACCGGCGAATATCGCATGGAGTTCGGCTGGCTCTACTTGATGGACGGCATTCCGCTCGTCGTCGTTGCACTCGGGCTCTTCGCGGTGCCGGAAATCGTAGATCTGTTGCGCAGTCAGTCCAGCATTTCCGGCAAAGCTACGGAACTCGGTACCGGCTGGGTTCAGGGCATCAAGGACACCTGGAAATACAAATGGCTGGTGCTGCGCTGCTCCGGGCTCGGTGCGATTATCGGTGCCATACCGGGGCCGGGCGGCTCGGCTGTCGACTGGATCGCCTACGGCCATGTCGTCCAGACTTCCAAGGATCGTTCGCAGTTCGGCAATGGCGACATTCGCGGCGTTATCGCTCCGGAATCGGCCAACAACTCCTGCATGGGAGGCGCCCTGATCCCGACCCTCCTGTTCGGTATTCCCGGATCGGGAGCCACGGCGGTCTTCCTCGCCGCCATGGTCCTGCTCGGCATCCAACCAGGCCCTGCAATGGCCGACCCTGCTCGCGGCTTGAATCTGACCTATGTCGTCGTTTGGTCGCTGGCGATAGCGAGCGTCGTCGGCACGGGGCTGTGCATCCTGATCTCGCCTTGGATCTCCCGGCTCACCACGATCCGCTACACCTTGATCGCGCCCTTCATGATCATGGTGATCTCGATCGCCGCGTTTCAGGCGACCCGTTCGCTCGAGGACATGGTCGTGCTGATCGCGACCGGCATCCTCGGTGTCATGCTGCGTCGGTTCGGCTGGCCACGCCCGGCCTTCCTGATAGGTTTCGCGCTGGCGACGGAGGCCGAGCGTTATCTTTACCAGGCGGTGCAGTTCTCCGGTTGGGGTTTCGTCGGGCGCCCGCTTGTGATCGCGATCATTGTCATCACCGTCGCGTCCATCTGGCTGGGTCTGCGGAAGTCACCGGGCGAGACCGCAACGGCGATCAACACGGAAGGGCCGGCAGCACAGGCGTCGGCCCGCCAACTCTGGCCGCAGCTTGTCTTCGGCGGATTCGTGTTGGCCATCTTCGCCTTCACCTTCTGGGAAAGCCGGTCGCTTTCGATGTTGGGGGGCATATTCCCGACCGGAATGGCGCTGGTGGGAATGGCCGCAACGGCGCTGACCATGCTGCCGCTGTTGCGCGGGAAGCTGGAATCCACAGCCAATTTCGACGCAGAAGAAACCGAACGCGCCGACGATTTCCGCGGCGGCCCCTGGGCGGTCCTGGCGTGGCTGATCGGCTTTGTGGTGGCGATATCGCTGGTCGGTTTCTTCGCTGCGCTGGTCGTCTTCTTCCTAGCGTTCCTTACCATCGTCGCCCGAGTTTCGTGGGTGCGGACGCTGGCGCTGACGGCCGTTGCCGCAATCTCCATGCTGGTGCTCGCCGATCTGCTCAGCCTCGTCATGCCCTCCGGCCTGATACAGATCTATTTCGATCTTCCTTGGCCATTCCGCTAGGTGGTGCCCTCTCCGGCTAAGGTATGTCAGCTCTCTCGGCGCCGTTGGCGCTGAGAGGCGGGACGTCCAATGGCCGTCGCTGCCGCGCATCCGCCGCGCGCTGCACTCGATCACGGCATTTGCGACATGACGGATCGGCTCGCGCACGGCGCCTTCGCCAACGACTTCCCGAGCGTCGCCAATGGTCCGACACCCCGCACCATCTCGCTTATGGTCGCGATGCGCGGCCGGAGGGCCGGCATCGAGCATCGCTTCACAAGAATGGACCACCGTTGGACCGATGCGCCGTTCCAGCGAATGACCCGCACCAGCGAGGATGCACCCGTCAAAGGCGGACACTATGACGGCCTCGACCGGCGTGGACGTCATCTTCAGGTAGTTCATCCGGGTCTGCACATTCGGCCGCCAGATGAAGCCCTCAAGGACCTCTCGTCTTACGAATTCAGCTGCCAATGCTGGACTTCAGAGCCGGAACGATTCACGTCCGATCCAAATCATCCAATGCCGGGATTGAGCACCTAAGGTCCTTCTTCGAACGGCTTGATCGACAGGCAGACCGACAGGATTTCCACATCGCCAGCTGATACCGCCACGAAAGCATGGCGCATCGTGCTGTCGAGATAACAGCTGTCACCCTCCTGGAGGATCAGTGGCGCATAATGCTCGGTGTGGAAGGCGAGCGTGCCCTTCAGCACGAAGATGAACTCCTCCCCGTCATGGATACTCCATTCCTCGCGGGGCGGCGGCTCGTGATTGTGGATGCTCATGCGCAGCGGCACCATGACCTTCTGGGTCAGCGCCGTGGAATGCACCCGGTAATCGTAATGGGCGGTCTGGTAGAGCTCTGCCTCAGCGGCGCGCGTCGAGGTGAGCCGGGCGGTGACGCCGCTGCGCAGGCGAGCCGGCCCCTCTCCCTCCATCATCTGCACGAAATTGATCTGCAGGCAGCGCGCAATGCGCAGCAGCGTATCAAAGCTCGGGCGTGACTGGCCCTTTTCAATCTTCGAGATCGCGGCGATGGAAACGCCGCTGTGTGTTTCGGCATGCAAGTTTGCCCCCCTGAGGCGAGGGATCGGCGTCCAACTTTGACCCCCCTTGAGCCGGTTTCGGTGAGACTGCCCGTTTTGGTTTCAGACGGGCGGGCGGGGGATGAAGGGCG
>NZ_JBMSDU010000019.1:0-73294 GCF_049445835.1 Ancylobacter sp. VNQ12
GCAGCGTCCCGGAGACGCCGATATCGACGACCTGCTGCCCTTCAACTTCAAAAAACAGCCGGCATGAACGCATGAACCATGAACCGCTTCAAGCCGGTTTACGACGTGCTCTGAAATGAGCGCTTACCATTGATCTTGATCAATACGTGTAGGCCTGGAGTGTGATGTTTTTGCGGGCCGGTGTTTTCGCGCCGCAGCATGGAATATGGTTCCCGGGTCGCGCTCCACGGTGCAGTGTGACGGAAGGCGTGTAGGGGCGAAAGCATGCTTAAGATACTGGCATTGCTGATCTTCTGTGCGTCCTTGCTGACGCAAGCGGTACCTGCACAGGCTCATGCCGAGCCTGTGAGCCAAGCCAGGTTGCAGAGCCGCGCGATCCCCACCGAGTTACGCGTCGCTGCGTCGGGTGAGGCTGATTGCTGTTTCCTCCAAGGGCGCTGCTGCAAAAAGAGCATGTGCGCCGTGTGTTATCTGCCCATGCCGCCTCGGCATGAGGGGCTCGTGACCATTTGGCTCGAATCCTTCGTATTGCTGCCTTCGCGCGAGGATCTCGCGCGGCTTATTCTGCTCGGCAGAGATCCTCCCGTCCCGCGTCCTCGCTATCTCTGAGAGCCACCAGCCGGCGCGCAACCCGTTGTCTCGTCTAGGGGCACGGTCGCGTCTGGTTGCGTTGCACGAAGTGCCCCGGCGTGCACTGCCGCCAATGGGCATCAGGAACATTTTTCATCGAAAGATTGATCGGCTGCGCCAGCAGCCGCCGGAACGGGCTCGCCGCCCGGGAGGTGTAATATGAGCTTGGATCGAGCGTCTTTTACGGAAAGGACAGCCCGGTCGCTCCGCCGCGACGATTGGGAAACCGTCGAGCGTGAGCGGAATGGACTGCTATTATCTGAGTTATCGTGGGCCGACGCGAGCCGTTGGGTCTCCACGCGGGGCGATGAGTTGAGCCGGCGCCTTGGGCGCCGCCAGGAGTCGCAGGACGGCGTGCCACAAGGCGCAGCGGTCGGGGCTGCTTCACCGATGGAGCAACATCGGCTGATCCCCCGCTATCACTCGGGTGATCGCAAAATTGAAGCGGGCAGCGACCTGTTCAGCGTCGGCTGGACGGGAAAATCGATTTTCAATCTCCTCGACGGATGGGTAGCCGTCTACATGCTTCTCGAAGATGGTCGGCGACAAATCGTTCAGTTCGCGCTGCCGGGCGCGATCCTCGGGGTCCTACCGTCCCGACGAGGCCCGGCGACGTTCGGCGCTCAAGCACTGACGGACGTGACGGTCTCGGTCATCCCAGCATCTGTCCTGACGTCCCATGCGCGCACCGAACCGGAGATCTGCCTGCGCATCGTTCGGTCGCTGGCTCGCGATTGCAATCTGGCGTTCGACCATCTCACCAGTATTGGGCGCCGGTCGGCGCGCGAGAGGGTGGCGCACCTACTCCTGGAGCTGTTCACACGCTACCGCGTGCAATGGCCAGGCAATCGTATCGAAGAGATGACGCTTCCGCTGACGCAGGAGCAGATAGGTGACGCCACCGGCTTGACCTTTGTCCACGTGAACCGAGTCCTAAGCGCGTTGCGGAAGGAGGGGATTGTTCAATTTCACTATCGCCGATTGCGAATATTGGACCCGGATCGACTGATAGAGGTTGCCGGCGTCGACCCTGAAACGGCGGCAGGCTGGCTTGAACAACGGCCGTGGACATAGCGTTTTCCGACCTTGGTTCCCTATAGCGCCGACGTCATAGACACCGGCAGCCGGAACGGACGAGAAGGACATCCGGGACCTACGACACGGTCCAAACTGACGCGTGCGCATTGTCGGCTCGCCGTGATCTCCGAATTGCGCCCGCGACCCCGGTTGGGTTGATGCCGATGAATGGCAGGTACTGCGACGAGAGCAGTGCCGATACCCGCAGGCCACGAAGACGGCCAGATTCGAGAGCATCACGTTGCGAGAGCTTCCATCGTCGATGATGTTTGCAATTAGCTGAGTTAGCGATCAGGCGGTCGTGAACTAAAAGTATTATGCGCGCGATCCAGATTGCCGCTCCTTAATCGAGATTAAAGATGTCGGGCTTGAGGCATGGCTAACCTGCTGCGGGATGATGCGGAGCGTAGCGGCGGATCGAACCGAAAGCCGAGTATGACGCCCTCTAGTGTTATGTCCCCGAGCAGGAGTTACCGGAATGAGCACCTCATCTGTCGACGAAACCAAAACTGGCCCCAAGGCGTCGGAAGCGCATGCCTCGCCTTGTTGCGGGGGTGATGCAAACGCGGACAGCGGTGAGCAGACGCACGCTCACGGCTCATGCGCAACGCACGAACGCGCCCATACCACGACAGCCACGAGTACTGTGCGTCAGAGCCGCACTCACGCCGGTCATCATCGAAATAAGTCCGGCTGCTGCGGTGGTTGACATAGCCAACGGCGAGGCTGGCGGATGGCCGTGATCGGTAAGTCGCGTCGACACGACCCTAGTGACGACGGCGCTGACCTCCTTGCTGACGCGGCGATGGTCAGTTCGACAAGAGACACGTCAGCCTGGAAAGCATTCAGGCCAAGGCAATCACCCGCGACCACGGGACGCGCGTCGCGCTTCACGACAGGATTTTCAGATGAGCAAGAAAGAAAAGCGCGAAGCTTTCCAAAAAATACTTCACGATCTCCAGGTTGACCTGTCGCGCCTCCAAAAGCACGTCATCAAAACCGGCAAAAAAGTTCTGGTGATTTTCGAAGGACGAGATGCCTCCGGCAAGGACGGAACGATCAAACGAATCGTCGAGCATCTCAGTCCACGCGAGACCCGCGTTGTCGCACTCGGCAAGCCATCTGACCGCGATCAGAAGTCCTGGTATTTCCAGCGTTGGGTGCCACATCTCCCGGCGGGCGGAGAGATCGTTTTGTTCAATCGCAGTTGGTATAACCGCGCAGGGGTCGAGCGCGTGATGGGATTTTGCAGTAACGAGGAATATGATGAGTTCCTTGTGACGGCGCCGCTGTTCGAACAGCTTCTCGCCCATTGCGGCGTCACCATCCTCAAATACTATTTGGACATCTCGCGAACCGAACAAAAACGTCGGCTGAAGGATCGACAAGACGATCCGCTGAAACAGTGGAAACTCAGTCCGATCGACGACACGGCGACAAAGCACTGGGATGACTATAGCGCAGCCCGCAACGAGATGCTGTCTCGTACTCACACGCCCTTCGCGCCGTGGACCGTGGTGCGCGCGGATGACAAATCAGAGGCTCGGCTCAACGTCATCCGAGACCTGCTGACGCGCTTCGAGTTCGGCGGAAAGGACCGTGCGCGAGATCTCCCCGATCCGAATGTGGTGTTCCCGTACGACAAGGCTGCTCTGACGAACGGTCAAATTGCCGAGTGAAGCGGCACTCGCGGATTTCGTCATTCTCCCTGATACGGCGGTACGGCAGAGTATGATTCCGCAGTTTATTACTTGAGGACGTTCCGATGATGGATCACTCGTATATGATGATCAATTACTGGCCAGCTTGGCACTGGATGGCTTTTGTCTTGCTTGCAGCCGTGGTGATTTACCCGATCGGTCGGATCCTGGCTCGACTTGGATATTCGCCGTTTTGGTCGATTCTTGCTTTCGTGCCGGTTGCCAATCTGGTGGGTCTCTGGATTGTGGCACTGAGAGAATGGCCGCGGACGAGGCCGGATACCCGTTGATGCAAGTGCCCTGACAGTGCAACGCTTCGTGAGGAAGGGCGGCCTTAGGCGGTCACCCGTTGAACGTGGCTCCGCGGCGGGGCGTTGTTTGTGGCAGCCAAGGTTTGGGGGATCGAATACCCGCCAGGTCCGGCGTCGCTTTAAGGAGCGCTCTTGGCCTTGGCTTCGGCGAACGCCTTGCGAAACTGCTCAGCCTTTTCGCAATGACAATCTAAAAAGCCATGAACAGGGCACGTTCGGCACATCTCTTCGAGGCGTTTCCGCAGGGCTTGCCGGCCGCGATGCAGTCGCACGGTCACGTTGTTCAACGACGTTCCCAGACTAGCGGCCAGGCGGTCACGTGGCTCACCGAGGATATCAGCGCGCCAGATGATGTCGGCGTACTCGGCTTTCAGCGTCGGCAATATGCGGTAGAGACAGTTGCAGATCGCTGCGTCGAGCTCCTCATCGACAGGATGGTTCTCAACCTCTGTTTGATCGATGACGATTTCGCGCCGCCGACGTTTTGCTGTTTCGCGCTGATGGTCGACGATTGTCGTCGCTAAGATTCGGCCAAGCCATCCGCGCACCATTCGAACATCGTGAAGCTGCGACGCTTTTTCCAAAGCGCGGAGCGAGAAGCGTTGAAGGACCTCGTCCGCCGCGTCATGATCGCCCAGCCGATGCTGGAGAAATTGAAGTATCTGCTGCTGTGCCTCCACCAGTGCCCTTTGCACCGCGCTATCATAAGGTTCTGTGGTTTGATCAGCCTTGTCGCCTCGGGCCCCATGCTCCCGCTCTTGCTGATTATCTGTCACAACCCTCACACTCCGTGGTCTCACGATGCGCACGACACTCAGGGTACACTGACAGCGAGGGAAACCCATGTCTTTAACTCAGATTATGGGCTTCTCTTACAGTCGCACGTGCCTGCTGCTGCGATCGTCGCAGGATCGACGGAGCCACACGCTTGATGCCAATAGGATGATTGCTTGCAAAACGCTTTGCGACCTCTCACCCAATCAGCGTGGTCGTCATGCCCACGAGTTTCGCATAGTCCACATCATGGAACTAAGTAATTGTTTCAATTATCAAAAATTATTCTGACCGGACGGCCGCACCGCCGTTACCCATCGCCATTTTCTCCAAACGAGCGGTTCAGCGCGGTGAGCGTTTCCCTCATAGACTGAACCGCGCTTGTCTCGCCTGAGACGCTTCGCAACGTGGACACCATCGCCGCAAAGCCGTCGTCTTGGTCGATAGCCGCCAAGGCAAGGATATCTCGAAGGTCGCAGCTTTCCCCGGCCCGTTCCGGTGCGGTGCCGAGCGAACGGACTTTGCGCGCCGCCGCCGCGCCGGCCGACGATGAAGGCAGCGTGAGCGGGCCAGTCTGCGGCTCGGGCGCCGGTGACGGCTTTGCCTTCAGGGGCTTGCGCTTGTGGGGACCGCGGGCGGGTGAGGGTCTTGCCGGCGCCGCAGCCGCCTCTGCCGTCTCGTCTGCCGGCAATTCCTCCGGTGCGGGGCTGATCGCGCCGACCAGCGGCTCATCCTGCCAGGCCCGAAGCTGCGGCAAAGGCGGCGGTGATCCCTTTGCGGCCTCAAAAAGAGGGCGATAGGGCTTGTCGAGGTAATGCCGGATCTTCGTCAGCTCGAAGGATGGCGAGTTCTTCACCATCAGGATGGACAGCCGCGCCGACATCTCGCGCAGCTCGAGCGGGCTGCGGAGCGGCCGCGGTGTGTAGTGCGGTGCCCAGACGCGCGGGGCAAAAATCCCCTGCCCTGGCCGCATCACTGGCGTCTTGTAGACCTGCGTCGTCTCGCCCAGCATTTCTGAAACGAATTCGGAAGTGTCGAGGTCGTTGATCTGGATGAAAAGCTTGATCTGCGAGCCCGACACCGTCGTGATCCGCGTGCTCCGGCCATAGAGCTCGTCGAGCTGGGCGATGTCCTGCATAATGATGGCCATGCGGAAGCCGTAGCCGGCGCTGATGGTGATCTTGGAGATCAGCGAATCCATCCGCCCAACATGGTAGAACTCGTCGAGCATCAGCAGCACCTGGTGCGGCTCGTCCGGCCCGGGAATCCTGTCCATCAGCAGATCGTGGATTTGCTGGAAGAGGATGCGGATCAGCGGCCGGAAGATGGAGAGCTCGGCGATGGTGCAGCCGATGAAGATCGTCATCGGTTGCCGGCGGAGCTCGCGGATGTCGAAATCCGATGTCTCCGTCGCTGCCGAGATCAGCCCGTTGTTCCACAGGCTCATCGCCATGTTGACGTTGAACACGGCGCTGTTGCGCGTTTCGGGCTCTAGCGCGATGTACTGGTTGAAGCTGTCGACCACCCAGGTCGGCAGATGGGGACGCTCGGTCTTCACGATGGCGCGCAGCACGGTCGAGATGTCCTTGCCCGTCGTCGTCATCCTCGCGACGGTGCGCATGTGCTGCGCCCCTGTCGTGAGCGGGGACGCGAGCACATAGCCGATCAACGCCGAGAGAAGCAGGCGCCCGGCGCCCGCCCACGTATCGTCGGCCTTTTCGGGGATGACGAAAGACGCGACCACCAGGCAGTCCGTCGCCATGCGCTCGTCGCGCCGCACGAAGTCGAGCGGATTGTAGCGGTGCGTGTCCGGCGAGCCCGGAGAGAATATGAAGACCTTGTTGCCGAGCGTGGCGCGGTGATTGGCGAGCGCGTCGAAATTCTCGCGCTTCGGATCGAAGAACACCGCCGATCCCTGCCAGAGATAGCCGTTGGGCAGGACGAAGCCCGTTCCCTTGCCGGAGCGCGACGGGCCGACCACGAGGATGTGGGCCGGCTCGTCGGAGCGAATGGTGGCGCCGCCCAGCGTGCCGAGCACGATGCCGCGCCGCGACGTCAGCCCCTGCTTTGCCGCCTCCATGAGCGAGCCGAAGCGCGCCGCCCCGTAGGGCATCTGCCGACGATTGACGAGGCCGAAAATCACGCCGGCGACACCTAAAGCGAACACGCTGCCGGCGGCGTATCCCCCGCGGATCAGTGCCTCCACCCGGGTCGGGGCATAAAGCACCCGCTCGTAGAAGTGTTGCCAGGCGATGAGGAAAAAGCCGGCGGAACGGTCGGCGTTCTGCATTCGCAGGAGCGCCCAGCGACTAGCACCCTCGCTGGGGAAGCGGTTCGGCGCCCAGCGCAGCCCGACGACGACCTCATAGGCAAGGCTCCACAGCAGCCAGAAGGCGACGAGCGAGAGGACGGCGATGCCGAGCCTATAGACCAGAATGCGTGCCATGCTCGTGGCTCTCCCCTGTCCTCTCCTTTCGCCATTCGCTCATGCGCGAGAAATGGATGGCGGAGGTCCCGCGCCAGCCGCCAAGCTTGGTCTGCTGGATCACGATCGGCAGAACGGATCTGATGTAGGCGACGATCTCCTCGCGCTTCAGCCCGAGGCCCGCCTGCATGACCATCAGCGCCAGCTGCTCGAAGGCGCCGGCCGGACTATCGGCATGGACCGTGGTGATGCTGCCGGGATGGCCGGTATTGATCGCCCGCAGGAATGAGTACGCCTCCGATCCTCGGATCTCGCCGAGGAAAATGCGATCGGGACGCAGGCGAAGCGAAGCCTGCAACAGCATCTCGACACTGACGCGGGCCTCGCCCTGGTCGCCCTTTGAGGCGACCAGCGGAAGGTAGTTCCGCTGGATCGGCTTGACCTCGCGTGTGTCCTCGATGGTGATGATGCGCTCGTCCTCCGGCACCTCCTTGAGGATGGCGTTAAGGAAGGTGGTCTTGCCGGAGCTCGTGCCTCCCGACAGCAGGATGGAGTAGCGGTTGACGACAGCACGACGAATGAAGGCCTCGATCTGGCCGGCGTCGAGATCGGCGCAGAGCTGGCGATCGATCTCCGAGAGGTCGCCCTCCCCGGCCGTTTCGACGCGTCTGAAAGAGCCGAGCGCGCGATAGTCGTCGAGGCGCATGTCCTTGATCACCTGCTTGCGGATCGCGAAGGCACCGCCGGCAGTGGTTGCCGGCGGGATGACGCCCTGAAACCGCTCGCCGCTCGGCAATGCCGCCGAGAGCAGGGGATGCTCCTCATTGATGCTCTGCCCGGAATAGCCCGCGACCCGCTCCGCGAGGTGCCGGATCGCGTGCTCCGTCAGCTCGGGCAGCTCGTGCCGTTCCATGGCCGCCTCGCCGAAGCGCTCGACCCAGATCTCGCCCGGACCGTTTGCGCAGATTTCGACAACTTGATTGTCGTCGAGCCACCTGCGGACCGGCTCGAGAGCGCGATCAATGAAGACCGTCAGGCTTCGTACGCTCACGCCTGATCTCCTGGAGAGCCTCCCTTACGGGATCGGGATAGAAGGCAGAGAAGTCGAGGTCGCGGCGAACGAAGACGATGATGCGCGACCCCTGGTCGAGGTAGATCGTCGGCGGGATGTTGATCGAGTTGCGAAGCGCCTCTTGCGCAATGTTGGTGAGGGTCTGCGAGACGTTCTGCGCGGCGATCTGCTGTGCCTGCAGCGTGAGCTGGTTCTGGTTCACACCGGTTTGGGTCTGGGTGACGGCGCCCGTCACTGGATCGGTGGTCGTGATGATCGTGCCGGTGCCGTTGTTGCCGTAGTTCTGGCCATAGCCGCTGAGGAACTGCGCCGCTCCGCCCACCACCGAGAGCATGATCGCCGCCCCGAAACGCTCGATATAATGGTTGTCGACAAAGCCGGCATTGCCGGCACGGCCGAGATCATCCGTCCCGTTCGACCCGAGCTGCACCGAGACGCCGTCCGATCGCAGAAGGCGCGTCCACACGACGAAGACGCGCGTCTGACCCTGTGCGATCCCGGAGCGGTATTCGCCGACGAGGCGACTGCCGGCCGGGATCAGCACGCGCCGGCCGTCGAAGGACCAGACATTCTCGCTGACGATGGCCCTGACCATGCCCGGCAAGTCGCTTTGGAGAGCCGTCTCCAGAACGCCGCGGATCATCGTTCCCTGCGCGACCAGAGCGTCGATCCGGTCGTTCTTCGTCGCGCGGGCGACATCGACGCCGGCGGCCGAAACGGAGGCGAGGAAACGGCGGTTCGGATCCTCGTCCGGCGCGGCCGCGGTCGCGCCGCTGCCGTCGGGATTGGTGCCCGCCGCTGCTGCTGCGGCATTGTCGGAGATGACTTGCGGCGCGCGCAGCCGTTCCCATCTGCGGCGCTCTTCCTCCTCCTGCCGACGCCGCTCGAGCTCGGCGAGCCGCCGGGCCTCGTCGTCATTCGCCGGCGCCGAGACCAGGGGTGGCTCGGGCGCCGGTGGGGGCTGGAGGGTTTGGGGCGGCGGAGGCGGAGGTGGCGGCGCCTCGACCGGGGCCTGCGGGATGACGATCGTGCCCTGGCTGGTTTGGGGTCGCGGCGCCGACAGCGATGGCGCCGGGAACTGCGTCGTGGTGAACTCTTCCCGGTCCGGCGTCGTCATGACCGTGGTTCGCTGACCCGCCGAGTTGTAGATCAACCACGCCGCGACCCCCACCGCACCCAGCGGCACGCCGAAGGTTAGGAGCCGGCCGAGCGCGGTGCGGCCGCGCGCGACGGAGGTCGCCGCCGCCGCTTCCAACTCGAACGAACGATAGTTGTCAGGGGTCGGCATCGGCCACTACCCTCCCGCGTTCGCGGTGAGCCCGATGCGCTGGGGAGCGTAGGGCTCGAGGCCGCTCGGTTCGTGCACATTGGTCAGCCGGCGGTTGAAGACGCAGGTCGAGTCCTGTCCGTTGCGCAGCGTCCATTGTGCGGACACCTTGTCGATGACCACATAGGGGCCTTCGGTCCGGAAATTGACGAGGCTTTCGTTGCGGTCCGCGTCGACGATGAAGATCGCGGGCGTCTCGCCCTCGAAGCGGAACCAGGTCTTTGTGCCGTCGTCGAACACCGCGATCGGCTTGTTGGCCGACGATCCCTTGTAGCCGTAGTCGCTATTGGCGTTCGCGATGTTGAGATCTTTGAGGTTCGGGTTGGCAGCGCGCTCCTTGGCCTCGGCGAGCAGTTTCGCGTTGGCCTCGTCGTCGGGAAAGCGAAAGCGCACGGCATAGATCTGGCTCTGGGCGGGCCGCGTGTTGGACCTCAGCAGGAACACATAGATGCGCTTGTTGGTCACGACGTTCAGATTCGACTGGGCATCCTTCTCGATCGGCTTCACGAAGATGATGTCGCCCTTCCGGTTCGGTTCGACCTTCCAGGCAACGGAATCGCCGAGCGCCAGCGTCTCGATCTTCTCGTCGGCCTGCAGCTGGATCATCGTCGAGGTACCGTAGCTCGCGTCGATCGCCGTGACGTTGTCCTTGTTGTAGACGACGTCGCGCACCCGCGAATCCACGCGCCCGGGGCGAGGCGTCGCCTCCGCGAAGGCGGAGGAAACCGGAAGGGCGAGGCACAGGCCGAGCAAAACGCCGTGCCGGATCATGGCGACGTCCCGACGCTTCCCGGCGAGGGCGCCGTCTCTTGGTCGCGGCGATATTCGAGGACCTGGAAGCCGAGGGGATTGTCGAAGCGCCACTGATTGCGCATCGGTGCGGCGGTGTAGCGAAAGCGCACGAGAGACACCCAGTTGCGGATCACGACATTGGTCGCCGTCTTCTCCTCGGTCGAGAAGCGGACGAGCGCGGTGCGGTTGTTCGGGAAGGTCACCGACTTGATGCTGACCGCGACCTCGGCGTTGGAGCCGAAGACCTTCACCGGATTGTTCGGATTGGTCGGCGAATAGATCTCGGTGAGCTCGCGCGCCGCATCTCCGGTCGAAAGCAGCTGCGCGAGATCGAAATTGTCCTTGAGCGCCCGCGGGTCGTAGGTCTCGCGCGCCTTGACGTAGCGCACGACATTGAAGGTGGTGACGGCCTCGTCCTGCGTCAGGGCGCCCTCGGCCATCGGCCGCTTGACCTCGACGAAGCCCGTCGCCTTGTCGACGACCACCATGTAGGGCTCGTAGGTCTTGAGCGGGACGAGGAGCGCGATGACGCCGAGCGCCACCACCGCCACGACCGTCATGACCGCGGCGACGATCCAGGCCAGCGCGCGCGAATTGCGGTTGCGGCGCGCAATGTCCTGCTCCCAGGTTGCGCCGTCGGCATAATAGCGGGGATCGACGCGTGCCGGCTCGGATGCTGCAGCCTCGCTCATGGCCGCCCTCCCCCGCCTTGGCTCGGCGGCGTGCCGGGATTGCGGATCTGGTCGGCGAGCCGGCGGAACTCGGCGGATTGCGCCCAGGAGGTGGCGCGCATGCCGACCCGGGCGCGCTGACGCGCCGCGAGCTCTTCACGCCGCGATGTCGAGGCCGGATTGAACGGATTGCGCAGCGCCAGGCGCCCGCGATTGGCGGCAAGGCCGAGCCTGTAGCCGGTGGCGGTGGCAAGCACGGTGCCGATCCGCGGCGCGTGAACCGGGACGCCGCCGGCGATCGCGGCCGCGACATTGTTGATCTGGCTGAGCAGAAGGATGCCGATGATGGCGAGCAATACGACCGGTCCGATCGTCGCCCAGGTCGCCGACTTGGAGTTGGCGACGCCGTTGAGCGTGTCGATCGATTGCTGGATCAGCGAGACATAGAAGGCGAGGAAGGCGTAGACGAGCACCTGCACCACGAAATACTGCGCGATCGAGCCAAGCCAGCCGCTGAAGAAGCGGGACGTCACGCCGAAGAGCAGCAGGATGATGAAGACCGGCGCGAGTGCCAGCAGCAGCCACATGAACATCTTGGAGAGCACGATCAGGAAGATCGCGAACCCGATCAGCACCGCCATCACGACATAGAACACCGCCGCGAAGATGTACGGTCCCCAATTGGTGATGCCGGCATTCTGCAGAAAGGCCTCGGTCGCCGAGTTGGTCGTATCCCACATATTC
Organism: Ancylobacter sp. VNQ12; assembly: GCF_049445835.1. NCBI lineage: Bacteria > Pseudomonadati > Pseudomonadota > Alphaproteobacteria > Hyphomicrobiales > Xanthobacteraceae > Ancylobacter > Ancylobacter sp. VNQ12. Next base: position 11,524 of record NZ_JBMSDU010000019.1, read on the forward strand.
TGCAGGGCATTCTGCACGCCGTTCACCGAGGTGAGATTGGCCGAGGTGCCGGTGTTGTTTGCGGTGGTGACGACGCTCAGCAAGGCGTTGCCGATCGCCGACGGCCCATTGTTCAGGGCGTTGTAGACCAGCGTCTGGAAGTCGCCCCAGCTGGTCGCCAGCGTGTAGATGACGAAGGCGCGAAAGAGGCGGAATGCATGGTCCGCCGGCCCGCCGGTCGCTGTGCCCTGCCAGATGCCCACCCCCCAGAAGATCACGTAAAGCGTCAGCAGCAGGCCGGCGACGCCCGTAGCGCCGCCCGACGTCGCCGCATTGGCGATCGCCTGATAGGCGCTGGAGACATAGTTCTGCCCAAGCTGGTCGACCGACTGAAGAAGCGAGGTGATGTTGAAGGTGTTGCCCATCGCCCCTCTCAGATCGGCCGCATGGGGCCGCAGCTGTCGAGGGCCGTGAAGGCCTCGGCTGCTCGTGGTTGGGGCTGCTCGGCAAAGGAAAGCGCGGTGCCGCCCTCATCGGCCGAGCAGGGTGCTTTCAGAGGCTTGTAAGCGCAGCCGGCGAGGCAGGACACGGCAAGTGCGATGGCGCAGAGGCGCAGGATCGGCGTCACTTCGAGGGCGTCTCCGGCTGTGTGAACGTCATCGCTCGGGAGGCGGCCTTGGCCGCCTCGTCCTGCGTCGCGGCCGAGCCGCCGGTAGGACCAGGCGCCCGGCCGGCCCAGATGCCGACAGCGGCCGCGATGAAGGCGACGGCGAGCGCGGCGATGACGGCTCCGATGATCTTGGGGGCGGGACGTCTCATTGCGTGAACCTCATGGCGCGCGCCGCCGCCGACTCCGCGGCAATACGGTCGAGATTGGCCTGGTTGGCCGCCGCGGCCGCATTGTTCACGACACCGTTGAGCTCGTTGATGGTCTGTCCGGTCTGGATCTGGACTTGGGTGTTCTGGTCGACGCTGCCCTTCAGGTCCGGCGCTTGCCCGATCTGCTGCCCGCCCTGGGTGAAGGCTTGCGATCGCGTCTGCACCGCGCTTTGTGTCGAGTTGATGAGGCCCGAGAGCGTCGCCGCGACATTGACCGAGTTTTTGTAGGCCGCATCGACCGGATGGCTCTGGCCGCTCGTCAGCCCGGTGATGGTCTCGACGAGCTGCAGGCCATTGATCAGGGTGGAAACGATATTCTGTGAGCCGGCGCCCATGCCCGCGAAGGACAGCGCTCCGCCGGAAATCACCGAGCCAAGCGAGGGGGCCTGAGACATCGAGAATCCGCCGCCGAGTGCCATCTGGGCCAGCGAGCCCTGCGCCTGGGACGAGCGGTCGCCGGTGACCGCCTGCAGGGTCTTCTGGGTGAACTGCAGGATCTGGCGATCGGCGTCGAGGATCTGCTGCGTGCTTGAGGCGATCTCCCGCGCTTTCTCCAGGTTCGCATTGTCGATCGTCGGTACCTGCGCCAACGCGGGCGCCGAAAGACCGACGGCAAGAAGTGCGAGCAGCGCGAGCCTTCGCATCCACCCCTCCTATTGGCTGCTGGCGGACGCGGCTCTCGCCGCGTCCTGGATCTGATCGAGGTACGAAAGAACGTTGCTGTCGGTGTCGACGTAGCGCGCGCTGACGGTCGTCACCCGGCACGGGTCCGCCGCCGTCCCCGCGCCGATCATACCGACCGGACAGACCTGACCCGAGGCTGTTTGCTGCGTGGTCACAGCAGCCTGCATGCCGCCCGCGGCGCGGCTGGTGTCGCTGGTCGCCGCGATGTTGAGGGCGTTCAGCGCGGTCAGCCACAGATTGGTGGAGCCGATCACACCGTTCCATCCGAGATTGTTCTGAAGCCGTGCCGCGCTGTTCATGTCGAGCGCGCCCATTACCGTGTCGGCCGTTCCCACTTCCTGGCTCGCAGTGCGGAACGCCGACTGGGCGGCGACCGTGGTCGAGCGGCTTGCATCGACGCCGCCGACGACGCCGCCGGCCGATTGGAACAGCGTCTGCAGATTGAGCGCCGCGCCCTGCGCATTCGCATCCGGCGTCGCCGGGAGGCTCGGCCCGTAAGCCTGAATCGCCTGCGCGCCGGCGCCGGCCGACGGTTGCACGGTCGGGTTGGTGACGTTGGCCTTCTTGCCCGTCGTCACCGCGCATCGCACGCCCTTGTTGGCGTCCTGCCGTTGGGTGGTGATCGGAACGAGCGTCACCGTCGTGCCCGCGGTTTCCGAACGTTGGGTGAGCTGAGCAGCGTCATTGACGGGCACGTTTGCGAACACAGGCGTGGCGCTCGCCGCCAGAATGAATCCGATCGCGATGAACAGAAGCTTCATGCCTCGGCCCTCCCCAGAAAGATCGGCAGCCAGACGGAGGGATCCCCGCCGACGCGAGCGCGTAGCGCCTCGAGCTCGGCCACCGTCTCGGTGCGCCCCGAGAGCACCTTGATCAGGTCGGCCATACCGCCGAGGTTCAGACGGGCGACGACACTGTCGCGGCCATGCTTGATCAGAAAGGAGCGGCTTTCGGCCGGGGTGGAGCGGATCCAATGGACCTCGCGGCCGGACAGGCGGAAGGCCTGCCGGTAGCTCTCGTCATCCGCCTTGGGATTGGGAAAAAAGATGTTGGTGCTGGTCTGCTCGATCAGCGTGTTCGACGCCTTCGAGCGTACGATGTCGGCGGCCGACTGAGTGCCGAAACCGATGATGCCGTTCTGCTTGCGGATGGTCTTGAGCTTGTCGCGGATGAAGAAGGCGAAGACGTCGTCGTCGAGCAGACGCCACCCCTCGTCGAGGAAGATCATCACCGGATCGCCGGTCAGCAGTTCCTCGGTTCGATGGAAGATGTACATGAGCGCTGCGGTGCGAATGACGGGATCGTCGAGGACCCGCGTCATGTCGAAGCCGAACACGCTGGATAGTGAGAACTGGTCTTCCTCATTGTTGAACAGCCAGCCGCGTTGGTCGGCCCGCATCCAGCTTTCGAGCCGGGCGAGAAGATCCCCCTCCCCGGCGCGAATACGCCCCCGCAGCAGGGTCGAGAACGCCTTCAGCGTCCGCCCTGCGGGACCCGCGCCGAGGGAGGCGTGGATCGCGTTGCGGATCACCTGCTCTTCCGATGCCGACAGCTCGGTGCCGCTGGCCGGCCGAAGCATGAAGGCGAATAGCTGGTAGAGGAATTCCCGGTTCGCCGCCGTGTCCGGCAGCGACAACGGATTGAAGCCGGTCGGCTCGCCAGGCACGAGCGTCGCGTACTGGCCGCCGAGCGCGCGAATGAAGATCTCGGCGCCGCGGTCCTTGTCGACGAAGACCAGCTTCGGACGGGGCAGGATGCGCTGTGTCTGCGCCGCGATGAAGGAGAGGAACACCGTCTTGCCCGACCCAGTCGGGCCGACCACGGTGAAGTTGCCGATGTCGCGGACGTGGTGATTGTAATAATAGGCCGTTTGCGAGGTCGTCTCGAAGACCGAGATCGCCGGACCCCAGTGATTTCCGGAAGGACGCCCGCTCGGGTAATTGTGCAACGATGTAAAACCCGCGAAATTCTTCGACGAGATGACGCTCTTGCGCGCGATATAGGCGAAGTTGCCCGGGAGCTGTGCCCAGAACGCCGGCTCGCAGTTGAGATCCTCGCGCACCCAGATGACCGAGCGGTCCGTCAGCGCCGCGCCGACGGCGGTCACGGCAGCGCCGACCTCGGCGAGGTCGCGGCCGAGGCACATCACCGTCATGTGGTGCTCGCCATAGATGGCTTCCGAAGCCAGCAGCTCGTCGCGCGCTTCATCGAGATGCTCGGCGACGATCGAGCCCGCCTCGTCCGACATGTCGACCTGGCGCGCGACCCGGTCGATCTGCTTGGCGGCCTCGGGCCGATCGACGATCGCGAAAGTCTGCGTCGCGATGAACTCGTGCGGGACCCGCAGCAGATTGTCGAAGGAGCCGGGCCCCGTCTGCGCGGGGTACTCGCGGATCGAGACCATGGCGCCGAAGCGCGTGTCCGCCGGGCCCGCGCCCCGGATCTCGATCGCATTGCGGCCGAAGAAGATGCGCTTCAGCGAGAGCGCATCGGCAAGGTCCATGCGCGGCAGATGCATCGGTCGGGCGATCCCGCCATTGAGCAGCTGAACCAGGAATTCGAGCGGCTCGGAGAACCAGACTCCGTCGCGGCTGACGACGCCGAGTTGCCGGGCGCCGTACCCCGCCAAGCTCTCGCGCACCGCAGTCGCCACGTCGCGCAGCTCATTGAGGGCGGTCTGCCGGGCGACGGATTCGCCGGCCGCATCCTTGCGCCCGAGCAGCTTGGTCAGCATCACGTCGAAGGTGCCGGCCTGTCCCTGGAGAGGGCGCCGAACGATCGTCAGATAGAGGTCGTTGACGAACATCCGCCGCTTGGAGAGCGCTTCGTTGTAGCGCGCGTCGAGCTCGGCGCAGAACGGATTGTCGAAGGTCGATTCGATGTGCGGCTTCACCTCGCGCCGGATGATGTGGGCGGCGAGCGCGAAGCGCGAATTGGCAAGCGTGCGCACCACGTCGTTGCGGCCGAGGAGGCGGGCGTTGACCTCGCTGATATCCGAGGTCTCGAACGAATAGCCGTCGAGCTTGAAGATGGTGAGCACGAGGCCGTCGCGCGTCTTGACGATGTGATCGTCGACGTGGCGCGTGTAGGGCACGTGCGAACCGACCGGCCGCTCGCGGCGTGACACGGCGCCGAAGGTCATTTCATCGAGGAGCGCCTTAGCGACCATGACGGTGCCTCACACGCGATAGCTGTCGGCGGCCCAGAAGGACCGCGATCGCGGCGGGCATCGCGCCGACTTGACGAACAGGATCTCGAAGATGCGATCGTCCCGGAGCGTCATGACGTAGCCGAACAGATGCAGCGGGATCGCGACCAGAAGCAGAAGCAGGTTGTGCGAGACGAGAAAGCAGATGCTGGAGACGACGCCGTTGAACATGAAATACATGTACGGCACCCCCATCAGCGTCGGTGCGCGGGTCAGAGCCCGGACGAGCGGGGTGATCAGCGGCTGCTCGAGCTCGTCCTCCGTCATTGGCCGACTGCCGACTGGAAGAACTGGACGATCTGCGCGCTGCCGAACACCAGCACGATGCCGAAGATCACGCTGCCCGCGATCCCCCAGGTCAGCCGACCCGACCACGCGAACAGGCCGCAGGCGATCACGGCGAGCGTGGCGAGCGCCGTCGCGATCGGTCCGGTGAGCGTCGAGACGAGCTGCTGCAGCGTCGATTGAACTGGCTGCAGCGTTCCCCCGCTCTGGGCGGCAGCATTCGCCACGCTGAGAAGCACCAGTCCGGTGGCGAGCGCAGCGCGAGACTTCAAGGCTTTCATCCAGCTCTTCCTTTCAATCAATGTGCATCACGAAGCCGTCGTCCCACGCGGCGCGCGGCCGCGCGTCGGGTGCGCTCGCCGCCGCGCTCGGCGTCGCGGGCTCGATCAGGTCTGGGGTATCGGGGCCGAGCCTGCGCGACCCGCGCCGCGGTGACGTTCCAGGCGTCGGCAGCGCGTAGACATCGTTGATGACCTGCGCGACGAAGCGCACCGTCTCCGTGTAGGCGGGCACGCCCCGGCTCTTCTCGACGACGTCCTCGCCGGCGTTGTAAGCCGCCAGCACGTAGAAGGGGTTGCGGTACTTCTCGTGCAGCGCCCGCAGGAAGCGGATTCCGCCCAGCACGTTTCCTGCCGGATCGCACAGATCGACCTTGAAGCGCTGGGCAGTTGCCGGCATCAGCTGCATCAGGCCGACCGCGCCCTTTTCAGAGACGGTGATCGAGTTGAAGCCGCTCTCGTTCTTCGCCACGGCCAGCACGAAATCCGGATAGAAACCCTCCTCGGTGGCGATCTTCAGGACGAGTGCCCGCGCTTCGTCGGTCGCCATCGGCTCGCCGATCTTGCACGGCGCGCCGGATGTGGACGCATCGATCCGCTGGCTGGCCGGCTGCTCGTCCTGGACCGGCGTGACACGGCCTCTGGCGTCGACCGATGCGATCCTGGGCGAAGCGCTGCGCTGATCCTCGCCATGCGCTCCTGAGACCGTCGCCATCACGCTCAACACCACCGCGGCCACGCGAATCGACATCCCAGCCGTCTCCATTTTCTAATAGACAATATATTGAATGTTGATACGTTGGCAACAGGCTCGTTCCCGGATCTGCGGCCGGTCTTGATCCCGGAGGAAAGATGCAGCGGCGTGCTGGTTTGGTGATCTCGGTCCTGGCCGCTGCGGCGCTCGGCCCGGCGCCGCGCGCGGCGGCTCAGGACGCTTCGTTCGGCTGCAAGGTGCTGCTGTGCGCCGCCGCCACCAACCCGTCCTGGTCGGGCATCGCCTATTGCGTTCCGGTCATGCAGCAGCTGTTTCGCCAGCTCGCCCGCGGCGGCGGCTGGCCGACCTGTCCGGAGGGCAACACCAGCGGGCTCAGATATGAGCGCTTCGAAGCTTGCCCGGCTGGCCGCACCGCCGGACAAATGAATGCTGATGGAACCGATGGGTTCTCCGCCAGCCCGAACGGCGATCTCTGCGCCGACCTGTCGAAACCGCGGCGGATCTGCTCCGGCGACGATGGCTGCCGCACGAGCTATCCCACCACGGCGCGACCGCTGCGCAGCGAGCCCTATTTCGTCGACATCACGACGGCGAACGGGACGCAACGCTTCTATTTCTCGCTGCAGGGCTATTGAGCATGCGCGGGACGTCGCTTGCCGCCGCACTTACAGCGTTGAGCCTGGCTGACGGCGCAGCGCTGGCCCAGTCGGCCTCCTCCCGGTGGTTCCCCGTGCCTGACACCGCCGTCTACCAGACCGGCGACAGCTGGTCCGACGGCGGCACGACCTTCCGGCTCTATGGTGTGCAATCCTGCCTGCGCGGCACCAGCTTCACCAACACGCACGGGGTCAGGCGCGATTGCGGCGAAGCCTCGCTCGCCATGTTGATCGCGCTGATCCGGGATCTCCGACCTCAGTGCTACGACGCGGCCGAGGCTCGTCAAACGCGGACCATGTTCGTCTTCTGTGTCGCGACCCGCATGGAGGGAGCCGGCAAGGGATCGCGCATCGACCTCGGCACTGCGCTGATCGCGACGGGCTTCGCCTTCGCCGCGCTCAAGCCCGACGGCGCGCCGGTCCACGCTCCCTATCTCGAGGCACAGGCGCTCGCCCGATCCACCCGCGCCGGCCTCTGGGCGTTCCCCGACCTGCCAGATCCCAACGCGATCATCCTGCGCGCGCTGCGGCAGGAAAGCCTCCCCCCGCCGAACGCGCCAGCCCCGTGATTCCCGAACCAAAAGGAGAGCCCCTTGCGAACCACCAACCTGTTCATTGTCCGCGGCCATGTCGGCCAGACACCGAAGGCCTTCAACAAGGCAGCGAAGATCAATGTCGCGACCGACCGCATCTGGACCGACGCCAAGGGCGAGCGCCACGAGGAGACCGATTGGGTGACCGTCACCATCCTCAACGAGCGGGTCGCCGAATGGGCGATCGCCAATGTCGCGAAGGGCGACGCCGTCTACGCCGAATGCCGGGTCGCCGATGGATCCTACAAGGGAAAGGACGGTGAGACGGTCTACACCACAGACGTGATCGCCAGCGCCTTCCACAAGCTCGATCTCGGCGCGCGCGACGATGCCGCGGCGTAGGGCGGGCCAGCTCATGCTCGGAGCCTGCCTCCTGTTTTCGGGGGCGCCCTGCCTTGCGCAAAGCGCGAGCCCAACCCCCAACCTGTACCGGCCAAAAATGGCCCCGCAGGTTTCCCCGATCCGGGTCGAGGTGATCGACGGCACCCACTTCCGGGACATCGAGACCGGCGACGTCTACCGCCTTTCCGGCATCGACACCTGCGCTCCCGGTCAGCTCGCGCGGCTCAGCCGGCAGCCCTGGCCCTGCGGGACGATGGCGACCGCATGGCTGGTCAATGCGACCCTCAACAAGTGGCTCGCCTGTGTCACCGTTCGTGAGAACGGCGGCGAGCGCGTCGCCCGCTGCGCGTCGGCGAGCTATCCGGATCTCGCCGCCGGGATGCTTCATGACGGCGTGGCGGTGCTGGCGCCATCCAGCCCCGAGGAGCCCGTCATCGCGTCCTATTCGCTCGCCGAGCAGCAGGCACGAAAGGCCTATCGCGGCCTGTGGTCGAGCGTGTTCCAGATGCCGTGGGACTGGCGCGCGCAACACGGCGAGGGTCGACGGGCGGTTGCCGAAGAGGCCCGGCAATGACCGCCAGGCTCGCCCAGCTCCTGCCGTTTCTGATCCTCGTCGCCGGCTGCGCCGAGCCGAGGCCGGTCACTATTGCCCCTCCCCCGCTCGGGCCCGACGCCTTGTACGCGCCGATGCGGGTTGTTCCAGGCCGTCTCGAATACGCGCCGGATCGGACGACCTTCGCCCCGGTGCTGACGGAGCGTTTCGACTATCCGACGCAACCGCAGGCCAATGCCGCCTATCTCCGCCTGATCGCTGCAGCGCCGGCCGGCCGGAGCTATCCGTCATCGATCTGGCTGTTCGGTTGCAAGCCCGGCGCGCTGGACCCGCAGACCGCCAGGGTCACGCGCTATCGCGGTCCCGTGGTGCACTGCGCCACCGACTTCCTGGACGAGCGCGGCGCACGGCTTTGGCGCGAGACCGCGAATTTCTACTACGACCGCAAGCTTTGGACGATGGATCCAGTCTATCCCCCGCGGACCCCGGTCGCCTGGCGCGGGCGCGAGGGCTCGCCCAAGGACTTCTGGTCGTGGCTGGCCGGCCGACCTCGTTACGAGTAGCGAATTCCCTGATGGCGAAGCAAGCCGGGTTGAGACATTATATTAGATATTATACAAGTCGGCGAGGGCTCTTGGCGCCATTGTGCCGCGCGACCCTTTTAAGCCTTCTGCTGCAAATGGTGACGGCCATGGGCATTCACGCGCAATCCCTCACTCCCGACCCTGCGGCGTGGCGGCCAATGTCCTACGCCAACTTGCAAGGCCCGGCGCCTGACACCGCGATCTACGCCGAAATCTGGAAGGACGAGATCGACAAGAACAACCAGCTCTATCGCGAAAGCGGCGATCGCCGGTTTCTTGGCGGCAATGCACCCGTCACCGAGGCGCATTTCGTGATCTGGAGCCGCGCACGATCGGTCGTGGTGAGCCTTCTCAACACCGCGAGCGGCTGCGTCATGAAGCAAGAGAACCGTGACGCGGCCGCGCGGGTGAAACTTTGCCCGATGCGCGTGGCGATCTACGAGGGCGTCAGGGTGCGAACGCTCGATGCCGGTCGGGGCTGCTTCCTCGAACCCGCGCCCGGTGCGACGCTCGATCCGTCCGCATCGGCGCCCTATGCCTCCTACGACGTTGCAACCAAGACCGTGAAGATCGGGATGCTCGTCGCGCACCAGGCGGTAGACGGCTGCTCGAATTCGATCCCACTCGCGGAGCACCTGCCGTGATCGCCGCGACCGCCACGGAGAGAGTGATGACGGGGATCGCTTCTAGAGCGCGGCGTTGCCCAGACCGTCTGCCGATCGCGGGCGGAGCCTGCCACACAGGCCTGCGTCGCGGTCAAGGCAACCCTACGGGCACGCTCCGCGTGGCCTTGACCGGCCTCGGCCGGATGGCCGGCTCTCGCGGCATCGCCAGGAGGCTAGCCATGGGTATCGCAGCGTCTTCCCTCGTTCTCACCTTCCTCGCCACCCCGTCTTTGGCGGTCGAGATCAGCTCCCTGCGGCCGGGCGTCTACCTTCCCGCCGACATAGGCTGCCAGGGCATCGGCGGCGCCGGCGAGCTCTATTTCGATGGCAAGAATTTCTCCGGCCACTATCAGCTTTGCCGCACGGATGCGCTGGCTCGGCGCAACGGCTACCGCTCGACCTGCGTCGAAGCGCAGGGCGCCGACCAACCGAAGCTGGAGGACATCGACAAGGATCCCGACCGTACAACTGCCGATGCGACCATCGTCGCGCGCTCGAGCCGGGCGTTCGACTACAACAACACGCGCTATAATTTCTGCGAGGCGCCATGAGACGGCGACTGACGGCCCCCCTCCTCCTGTGCTTCGCAGCATCGGTCGCGCTTGCCTCTGACTGCGCCGACGGCGATCGCATGCTGCAAAATCGTGACTCGCTGGACTCGCTTTGCCCCGACGGCTTCACCAGCAAGTCGGGCGGCTCTCTGCCCACCGCCATGAAGAACCAGCCGAACAACGTCGCGATGGTGTACGCCGCCGCGCAGAACGCCGGCGTGCCGACCGACCTCGCTCTCGCGGTGAGCTACCACGAATCGGTCGGTTTCAATTCATGCGCTGGTTCCGACACCGGGGTCAAAGGCCCGATGCAGCTCACCAAGAAGACCGGCGCGCAATACGGGTATAATCGCGACATCAACCAGGAGAATATTCTCGGCGGCATGCAGGTGCTGAAGGCCGCGTACAATGCATGCGGCTACGACTATAGCTGCCTGGCTTCCCGCTACAACGGATCGCCCCGGCCCGGGGAGCAGGCCGGATGGGCCAAGGGTGTTGCCGCGGCTAACCAAAGCCTCAAGAGTGACCCGGCGCTGCTGGCATCCGCGTGCGGAACACAAGCCTGCACAATGGGCCCCGGCGATTTCTCGACCTCGACCGGTCTCGCTGCCAATGCGCCGACGGCCGAGCAGGCGAACGTCATTGTGGCGCCAAGCCAAGTTTGAAGCACTACAGGATGGCCGCTGGGATCTGGACAAGCAGCGCTCTGCCAACCGGACTTCCCCGGACCTATTGCCCGAGGAAGTCACCCGGCTGGAATCGTCTTCGACGACGCGACGGCACACGCGGGCAGCGCATCGTCTGAACGAGGATCAGGGCTTGCAGGTTGAGCGGACCATATCCATCCGAAATGGCGCCCCCTGCGGATTTCCCCTCTTGCCGCTCACATCCGCGATCATCCGCGGCCGCAGTTCTCGGACGGCCGGTCGCGGCTGATCGAGGGCTTGGATGCAGCCGTGACCCTGGAAACGACGACCTTCAGTTCAGCTCGCCCGGGTCGCGGATGATGAAGGGAGAGAAGGCGCTCAGCTGCTCCTCGGTCGATTCACACAGATCGCCGCCACGATAGTGCGCGTGGACCAGCGCCCAGAAGACAACCTCATCTGAACGCCCGGCAAACAGCGCCTTCTGCAAGGTGCGCCCGATCAGGGTCACCGCGCGTGCGGGATCGTAGCGAGCGTGCAGTTCATGGGCGACGATCTTGGTATCGGCAGTCCGAATCACTTGGTTTCCTCCGTTGTTTTTGACGTCGTCATGCGGCGACCGGCCAGGGCGGCCTGCCGAGGACCGGCTCCGTCGTGCCGCGGGCCTCGTGGATCGCCGCGAGGGTCTCGGAATTGAACGACATTCGCAGCGCCACGACTTCGTCGCGACCGATGCGCTTGGGAAAGCCGAGCGGTCGGACGAAGAAGCGCAGCTGCATCGCGATCACCATCAGCCGCCAGTCAATCGCCACCGTCACCGTGTCGACCCGGTTGGCCATCCCCCATTCCACGACGCCTTGTGCAAGTTCGAGGAAAGGACCCGTGCCGCGCGGGCGCATCTCCCGATATCCGGGCGCCACGCAAAAGCGGGTCCACTCGAAGACGCGGGGCCCCCGTGGCGCCTTGCGCCGGCACAGATCCCCGAGCACGTCGCTGAGCAGATGGGGCCGCGTAGTCGGCAGCAGGCGCTGATAGCCGACGATCTCGTCGCCATGCAGGCAGATCTGATGAATGGCGTGCTCGTCGTCGAAACGGTCGCGCTCGCGATCGTCAGGATGGCGCAGATCCTCCCATCCCTTTTCCTCGACGAAGATTGCATGACGCAGGCGATAGGCTCGGTCCATCAGCGCAGTGTGGCGCTCGACGTCCGAGCCGGGAATGACCAAGAGCATGACAGGTTCCTCGGCTTGTTGTTCAAGCCGAGTTGTTCATGCTCGAAAAATTCGCGGTATGGTCACAAACGACCATTGTTTCGCCCTCGCGGGTTGTGCACAGGGCCGGTCGGAAGAGGAAGCTGAACTGTCGCTCCAAATGGGACCTACCGTGCTGCACCGCGTCCTCTACTAGGAGGGCCGAACGTATCTTGACTGTCTTGCGGGATTTGACCGCAGCGACCTAGTTCAGTGGTGAGTGCCCTAGGGTCGCGTTGCGCTGACGAGAGAGGACGTCGAGCGGGCATCCGTCAGCACGCAGTTTTCCGCCCCTGCCGTGTATTGGTCCAGTGGAACAGACGTGGATGGATGGAGCGCTGAAGTCAAATGTAAACAGATAATTTATGACATTGTTGAGTCTGTATTTTACCCCTAAATTTTTCGTGATTGTAGCTGTGATTAATTTCACATCTTGAGCGGAAGCGCTGTCGTACTCAGTTTCGTGCTCGATAGAGCTAAATATGAAACATCGAGGTGAATCCAATGATCAAGATCATAATGGCGTGCACTGCAATCATCATCGCCACTTCTGGGGGAGTCATGGCCGATTATTATTCGCCGACGCTCTCGGCAGACGCTCAACAGCGCCACGAATTCAGGGACGTCCAGCAGGGGAGTTATCCGTCAGGTCCCGCGCCGTCTAGCCTACCCGTCAGTCAGGATCAGCTCGGCCGCTGATGCTGCCAGCCTAAGTTCTGATCGCATTGCCTGTCCGGGTTCGCGGCTAGGTCGGGCACGATCTAGTAGGATGGGCGACCCGCGGCACTGAGATAACGATCCTGCGGCATGCGGCAAGTTAGTTCAGCCGGAAGCGGTCCCGATCCTTGGGAACAACGTCGGTCTACGGGCCGCCCACGTTGGCTGAGGCTCGTGTTCGGAATTTCTTCTGGAAATCAGGTGATGATGAAGGGCGCGCCGGCGGCGTGCCCTTCAGGCTTAGTGACGGTCGTTAATCTCGTCTACACACGCTTGAGCGCTCCACCTGCCGTCCGGGCTTGCCTCACGGTCGAACAAGGTGCCTAGTCTCTGATCACATTTGGCGAGGTGATACATCACTAGCTCGTCAGCGGATCCACTTCGCTAGCCAGCTGCATGTTCGCGCGAGATGGTCAATGACGGTCGGAAGCGCTCACTCTTTCTGGGCACTCGGCGCATTTGGGTCGACAGCCACATTGGAGGTTCCAATCCTGATTCCGAACAGCCAGATCCAATTGATTACATCGATTCGGGGCGCACAACCATGTGGTTCGGCGGATGCTCATCGCATAGGAATTGTGGTACCGTTTCTCTGAACGCGCGCAGCGAGTGGCTTGGCGGAAGGGAGTTCTTTCCCGAAAAGTAAGATCTTCGTGCGTACGCCCGAATGATAATAGAGAATATACGGCCTCTATTCCGGATCGTTGCTATCATCCGGACCCACAAACGGATCCGCCAATGCAGCGTCAGGTCGACTGACCTCAATGTTTGCAGATGTGACCGAGGCGAGTTTTTGCGGTCCGAATCTGCGCAGATACTGACGGAATGTCCCGTGCATGCCGCCGTCTGCATAGGCCGAGCGCACCGCTGGCTCGCTTTGCGATAAGCGCGCGATTGCGGTCGCGTCCTCGAGCCTATGTCGTGCAACGAGCGACGCCTCATCAGCATCAGCGTTTGGGGTAGCTTGACATGGGGCCAACGGATTGCCGTCGGTCGTAACAGTCTCGCTTGCGCCGTAAAATCGATACCGTCCTCCGCACGCGGACACTCGTGGAGGCACTTTGGTCACCGCGAAGATGTCGGTACCTTCCTTTAGATTTTGCCAGAAGGCAATGTTGGGATCCTCGCGATGCAAAGCGAAGTTTCGAGGGGTCATTCGAAACGGCAGCGACTGCACTTGGAAGCCGACTTGCCCCGCCGCTAGTGCTTCGCGCGCGAGTGCATATACTTCAGTAATGCCGTCGTTTGTCATCGCAAAACAACCAGACGATGTACAAGCTCCATGAACCATTAGAGCGCTACCTTCGTATCCCAACGCCTTTTCTAAACGGTTCGGATATCCTAGATTGAACGATAGGTAATATTGCGATCGGGGGTTCAATTGGGCTGCTGCTACAGAGTAGAAGCCTTCGGGCGCCTGACGGTCACCCTCCTGCTTCTTCGGTCCGAGCTTTCCCGACCAACGGCACAATGGATATTTCTTGAGTAGTGCGTAGCGACCCGACGAATCTCGTTTCCAAACTTCGAGTTCACTCTCTTTCTTGTAGATCCGGATGAGGATTGGGTCGGCTGGGGACATGCCACGCTCCGCCATCTGCCGCATAAGTTCCGCAGGTATGGGCGCTTCGGCGCGATCGTCAATGGGTATGCCGGCGCACGCGGCGACCAACGCGGCGAGTGTGACGAGGAGAGCTGGGCGCACAAAGATACTGACCCACTGCGTTGCAGGTGGGCCGCGCCGGTGACGGTCTGCTCTATCGTTGGTCGCACCGGACAACCTGTTGCTAGCATCATGAAGTGAGCGCAGCATCAATCTCTCCTGAAAGGATCGCGTCTGGCAGTACTGACCCGCGGCTCTTGATGGTCTTCGTGGGAAAACGACCGGTGGCCGTATGGTCGGCTCAAGCGCGCATGCACAGAGTGGATCTTCGCAAGCAGCAAATGCTGACCGGCAGAGGGTTACGGAGCTCACAGCGCGAAACAAGTCTAAGATCGATCACTTCGGCCTACTGATGGATGGGGCGCGCCTCGGGCGCGCCCCATCGGTATCACTTCGATTTTTCGATCTTCGTGACTGTCAGGCGGCCATTGACCCGATCGGCCTCGAACTTGACCTTATCACCGAGCTTTACGGTCTTGAGCAGAGCAGGATCACCAATCGCAAAGACCATCGTCATCCCGTCCATGTCGAGATTCTTTATGGGCCCATGTTTGAGCGTGATCTTGCCCTGCGCTTCGTCGATCTTGGTAACCTGCCCATCCACCGTTGCGGCTTGGGCCAACGCAACTGTGGCGAACGCCGAGATGGCTGCCGCTATGACGAATTTACGCATCGATTTGCTCCTCTCTTGTGAAGGCGTCACTTGACGATGATTTTGCCAAACATTCCGGATTCGCGGTGGCCAGGGATCAGGCAGGAAAAGTCAAACTCACCAGCCTTGGTGAAGCGCCAAACGATCTCTCCGGTTTTCTTCGGAGCAAGGCGTTTGGCGTTGGGATCGTCGTGTTCCATGTCGGGATTCTTTGCCATCTCGACCGCATGCTTCATGTTTTCTTCGAGCGTCGCGAGAACGATCTCGTGGTCCATCTCTCCATTGTTGCGGAGGACGAATTTAACCTGTTCCCCCTTCCGGATTTCGAGACGACTCGGGACGAATTCCATTTTTCCCTCCGTCTCGCGCATGGTGACCTGAATGACGCGGCCAGGTTTCCCGGGGTCCCCAGGCACCCCATAGGCGCGTTCTTCACCATGGGAATGGCCAGCGTCCGCCAAAGCGGCGGTTGAGAGCGATAAGACCGCAAGAGCGGCGAGCAAGATTTTCGTCTGCATGCAGTATTCCTTTTCAGTGACTGTCATGAGGGGATTTGTTGCCGGGCTTTACGACGTTGAATTCCACGGCCGTGGTCTTGTCTAAATCGGAAGAGGGCGCACGTACCGCATTCTTCGGCTCGCCTTTCCACTCGAAGGCGACTGTTCCTTGCGGATGCTTGAACCAGCCGGGATCCTTGTAGTCGTTGGCGGCGAGCCCCTCTCTCACCTTCACGACCGAAAACATGCCCCCCATTTCCACAGCGCCGAACTGCGCGAAGCCCGTCATCATCGGAAGGGTATTGTCGGGCAGCGGCATTTCCATTTCGCCCATGTCCGCCATCCCGGCGGTGCCCATCGGCATGTAGTCGGGCACGAGCTTACGGATCTTCTTGGTGATCTCCTTCTTGTCGACGCCGATGAAGTTGCGGATGTCGTGGCCCATGGCGTTCATGGTGTGGTGCGACTTGTGGCAGTGGATCGCCCAGTCGCCCGGCTTGTCGGCGACGAAATCGAAGGCCCGCATCTGGCCGACCGCGCAGTCGATGGTGACCTCCGGCCACGCGGCGGCTTCCGGCACCCAACCGCCATCGGTGCACGAGACCTTGAAGTCGTAGCCATGCATGTGAATGGGATGGTTGGTCATGGTGAGATTGCCGAAACGGATCCGGACCTTGTCGCCCTTGGCCGCGACGATGTGGTCGATGCCTGGGAAGACCCGGCTGTTCCAGGTCCACATGTTGAAGTCGGTCATCTCCGCGACCTTCGGCACATAGGAGCCGGGGTCGATGTCGTAGGCGGCCATGAGAAAGACGAAGTCGCGGTCGACACGGCGGAAAGTTGGATCCTTCGGGTGCACCACGAAAAAACCCATCATGCCCATGGCCATCTGGACCATCTCGTCGGCATGGGGGTGGTACATGAAGGTGCCACTTTTCTGCAGCTGGAACTCGTAAACGAAGGTCTTTCCTGGCTTGATGTGAGGCTGGGTGAGACCGCCCACGCCGTCCATGCCGCATGGCAACAACTGGCCGTGCCAGTGGATGGTGGTGTGCTCCGGCAGCTTGTTGGTGACGAAGATACGCACCTTGTCGCCTTCGACTGCTTCGATGGTCGGGCCGGGCGACTGGCCGTTATACCCCCACAAATGGCCGACCATTCCGGGTGCGAACTCGCGTACCACCGGTTCGGCGACGAGATGGAACTCCTTCCAGTCGCCGTTCATCCGCCACGGCAGCGTCCAGCCATTGAGGGTAACGACCGGCTGGTAATCTGGGCCGCTCGTCGGGACGAGCGGCGGCTGCATGGTCGGCTCTTTCATTGTGGCAGCCTCGGGGATCGAGGCTGCCTGGACACGGCCTGACACCGCGCCCACGCTGATCAGCGCCGCCGCACTGGAGGCGCCGAGGAAATTGCGACGGGAGACCGTCATGATGTCCACCTTTCTCGGATCAATGCCCGCCGCCTTCAGCGGCAGTCGCGACAGCAGGTCCTTCGCCCGTCGAGCCGGACGAGCCGCCTCCGCCAATAATGGCGGTTTCGAAGTCGACGGTGGCGATGAAGAAGTCGCGCTTGGCCGCGATCGCCGCGACGTTGCTGTCGATGCTCTCCTGCGCCGTCGTCAGTAGCTCGAAGACATCGATCAGCATGCCGTTGTATTCGAGCAGCGCCTGCTCATTGATCGTCCGGCGCAGCGGCAGGATGCTGTTCTGATACTGTCGGGCGATGTCGTAGCTGGCGCGATAGGTCAGATAGGCCGCACGCGCTTCTGAACGAACATTGATCGCTTTTTCCATGAGGCGGTTGACGGCCTCCATGTAGGTCTCGCGCGAACGGCGGACATTGACTTCGCCACCGTCGAAGATCGGGATCTGGATTTCGAGCTCGAAGCCGCGCGGCGAAGCGCTTTCGCGCACGCCGTCCTCGCTCACACGCTCGTAATTGCCGCGCCAGCCGACATCGAGCATCGAGATGAAGCGGGTCGCCTCGGTCAGGCCCAGCGTCTTGCGCAGCGCGTCCAGCTCCAGCCGTGCTGCGATGAGGTCCACCCGCTTTCGAACCGCATCGACCTCGACCTGCTGTACCGTCCGGACGCGGGGCATGCTCGGGAGCTGTCCAGGCAGCTTGTACCCGACGTCGTTACCCCACAGGCCGAGCATTCGGGTCAACGCCTCGCGGTCCGTGCCCGCGTTCATCCGAGCTTGCGCAAGCTCATTGGAGACTTCGGCATAGAAGGCACCCGCCCGGGCTTGGTCCAGTTTCTTCGCGGCGCCGGTCTCTCCAAGCTTGCGCGTGAGGTCAGCGGCGGCATCGGCCGAGACCCGTGCTTGCTCGAGGAATGACACCGTCTGCCGTGACGCGACGGCGCGATAGTAGGCACGACGTGTATCTGCCGCGGTGCGGAAGGTGGCTTCAATTGCCTTTTGCCGCGCCGCTTCGAACTGCGTTTTTGCGATGTCGCTGCGCGCCGGGAGCGTAATCAACGCTAGGATGTTGGCGATGACGCGGCGCTCGATCTCGAGCTCTCCGCCCGTCGCCAGACGTTCGACGCCGATGACTGGGTTCGGCGGCAAGCTGGCCTCGACGAATGCGGCCTCGGAAACTCCGAGCACATTGTACTCGGCCTGAAGACCGCGATTGTTGATTAGCGCCAGCTGGACGGCACCATCGGCCGTGAGGGGCCTGGTTAGGAGGACCTTGACGCGGCTTTCGACTGATGCCGCATCGGCCGGTGAGGCGATCTTTACGGTATCCATGCCGATCGCAGACGTGACCTGGTTCGCCACTGGGCTCATGCCGCCATCCCGTGTGAATGTGGCACAGCCGCCAAGCGCGCTGGCAAGCGTCCCTATCGCGGCATACCGCACGAGACGGCGCCCGGTTGGGACTTTCGCTGGGTCAAAGATCCCGCTCGCCATCATTCGCTCCCCGTCTTGGGCGCGACACGCTCGTTGCGTTCGGTCCAAGGTTTTGGATCGACCGGCCGGTAATCGACGGTGCCAGCAGTGACGGGCACGTAGCGTAGGGCCGGCACCGGCACGCTCGCATCGGACGGATGGGCTGCCGTCTCGATATCGGGCGGTCCGGAGCATGCGGACAGGATGACGGCGAGGGCCGTCAAGAGAACAGGCTTCATGGAAATCCTCAGAATCGACCGGATCGGCCTGAGCGGTTATTCCGCACGGCATCGAACAGCGGGCTTCGCAACGCGCAGCGCACGCGGCAAAGGGCGTTGACAGATAACCAAGCGCAAATGGAGACGGATTCAGTCCGTCAGCGGTCAAATGACGCGAAGGGAATCAGCCGACGATCAGATGTCGGCGGATCTCGGCGGCCGCTCAAAACGGACGCCTGCGGCCCCATTCATGCCGACTATCAAAGGAGCATGGTCGGCCACATGCGAGAGCATATGCACAGCCTGCACGTCATGGCCGGTCAACATGGCCGTGTGGCAAGCCGCAGCACAACATGAGCTCGCCTCTCCGCTCTCCTGTGGATCGGATCGGCACTCCACCCCGCTGGTTTCATCGCACGTTGCGTGACTTGCGCTCGATGAATGCTCATGTCCGGTGTCGCCATGCAGATCGACTTGCCCGGCTGGGGGGACCCCAATCGCGGAGTGGTGCCCTTTCCCCGGCATTCCCCCGGACACGACACTCGCCACACTCCAACCGACGCTCGACACCGAAAAGGTGAGCGCGACCAGAAGTATGATGATATGGCGCATCTGTCGTAGCATCGCAACTCAGGGATAGGTGACTCGACAGGAATGTCAAGTCAGAGGAGAGACCCGAAGGTCGAAACGTATGAAAGTGCTGCCGATTTGCTACAGTGAGAGTGGCGGCATTTGTACTTTTCCGCCAATAGGCTGAAGAGCACGTGCTCGTGCTGGTATACTAGCTAAACTGTCGTCAGCTCTGTCGTGGATTTTTCCACCTCATGGCCCTTTTTTATAAGGGCTGGTGCGATTCGAACAGACGGGCCGCCCAGCCGACGCATTACGATTCACCCGATCTCCGCGCGAACCTGCAAACCCGAACCTGTAAACCCAGCGCAAATTCCGCGATGAGAAGCGAGAAAGATCCCTCTCGAGGAGCAGGATGCCACCCGACCTATGCGCTTGCGGCGCCACATGACCGCCTTTGACACCCTCAAAGCCATAGCATCAACCTAGTCAACGACGTCCATATGTCGCCCGAACCCCATGACCGCGCCCTTTTGGGGGGGCGCGGTTACAGTTCCACCGGGAGCTAGGCGGCGAAATGCAGCAGGCTGGGAATGCGGATCCTCCGCCCGCGTTTTTCCAAAGCACCGATCCGCGCGAGCCTGGCGAGTTCCTTCGTCACTGCCTCACGCTGCGTAGCGACCCGCAACGCTAGTTCGTCGTGAGTGGGCATTGAATTGATGACGAGGGCACCGTCGGGCTCCGTGGTGGCCATCCGCAACAACTCCGCCTTCAAGCGATCTCGCATCGGCAGGCTTACCTGATCCACTAGCCGTTGATTTATGCGGCACAGCCGCCGACACATCGCACGCGTCACTGACACTGCGAAGTCCGTATGTGTCGTCAGGGCACTCACGAAGTTTCGCTGATCAATCGCCCAAGCCTGCGATTCCTCAGACGCTCGGACGAGCAGCGGAAATGCATCGTTTCCGAGCGCGGCTGACTCGCCGACGATTTCGCCAGGCTCCAAGTCGGTTACGAACACGTCAACGCCCTTTAGTGTCGCGGCGTACACGGTCAGGCGGCCTGTAATGAGGATCAGGACCGGCGACGCCACGGCGGTGGAGCCTCCGAGATGCCGAGCTTTTGGTATTTTCAGACGTTTTGCCGAAAGATCGACGGCGCGTTCTTCGAGAACGTCGAGCAACGAGGTTTGCTCCCAAACCCTGGAAGGAAGGGAGATTGCGGAATGATAGTCCATGTTCACGCCATGTTGCTGATGCTCGCGACGCTGCCGAGCGTCTCCGCCTCGCGCATGCGCCGCAGCCAAAAATTGCTCACCTGTTAGCGAATCCGGGATGACGCAGCTCATTCGCGCAGACCGCCATTGGTTAGATGGCAGCCAACATCCTCATGCCCGGCAATGCTCGCACCTGTTTTCGACGGTCAGACGGTGCGCGGCGGTCGGTCCAGACGCTCACGAATACGTCCGTCAGCAACGGTATCGCAGAGGGGTGGCGCAAGCCGGACGATGCTATCGGTCGCACCTGCGCCGACCGATTGTCGTGGCATGATCAGGAAGCAAGTCGCAACAGAGCACTCGGATGGCGCTCGATCGTGATCGGCTGACGAATCGCAGTCACCGGCGAGACCGTCGACACAGGCCTCAACCCCGAGAGCGACAACGATAGCAGCAGTCTGGCCAGCAGCGAGCGTACCAATTTTGGATCCATCGCGGCCATGCGCTGCCGTGCCAGCAATCACTAGCACAACACCGAAAAGCACGCAGATCGCGCGAGCCATCATTCGCTTGAGATTGCGCGAGCGCATCTTGACCTTACGGACGTCCACTGATTCGAGGAATCATTATCACCCGGATTGGGGCGCAATGGAGATGCCAAGCCGGTTTCAGATTGCGAACACCCTGAGTGCTGGAGGCCGCGCGGCCAAATCACATTCCCGTCGCCTGCGACGACGCCCCCATGGAACGATGGGAGCCAATGCTTTTCCGAGCTACGCCGCAGCGTGGCGGTAATCGCGCCAAGCTGCCATGTTCGCTCACATATGCGTTAAGTATCAATAGTTCCCGCTGTCCGTTGCGGTTGGGAGGGCGAATTCCATTTCTTTATGATAATTTAAGTGTCGTCGAGTTCACAAAGAAAATAGGGACAGTTAGGCTGTCATTTATTTGGCGCTCTGCTCTGCAGAGAACGCCTTTTCCCAGAGGAGAATGAGACATCACCAACGTGCGTGCTTTTAAACGAAGAAGGGCGGACCGGCTCCAACAACGGAGGAAACAATGAAACGCGTTCACTTTGCCTTCATCGCAGCTACTGCCACGCTCGCTTTCGCTCTCCAGATGGGTCCCGGCTATGCTCGCTCGGCCGCAAGCCCGACTGGGATCGCAGAGATCATGCAAACTGTGCAGGGCAAGACGTGCACGACACGGACCGGATCGAAATTCTCGTTTGGGGCCCATGGTGAGTATAATTATGACGGTCTCTGGAAGAACGATGGTCACTACAAGGTAAAGCCTGGACGCATAGTCGTCACATTGCACAGCGGCCTTGAGAGGTCGTTTGCTGTAACGGTGAAGTCGGGCATCTTCTATATGGAAGATACCGCACTTTCATGCGGTTCCAATGCTACTGTGGCGGTTTTGCATTAAAGGTGCGCCCGCCGCGAGTGCTGATCGTGATCCTCCTGACGGCGAGCGGTTCGGGTGTGCGGAGTGTTGAGTTGCGGCGAGGAGCATTCCCGTAGACGCAATCGAAGGCGGCGCAAACGCGAAGTAAGGTCTACTGTCTCAAGGATCTCCATCGTTCAACGTACGCTGCGCTACCCGCGAGCGATATGGTAGCCGGAGTGTCTGAAAGACCGGCCTGCCGGCGGACATTCGAGGCGTTAGGTTGGCTCAGAGCGTCGAAGCCGACCGAGAAAAGGCGGCATCACATGAACGACACATCGGCCGGTCGCCTGAGGTCCGGCCGCGATGACCGTGAGGCGGACACACCCAGTGCGACCGATGAAGTCCTGCTGATCTATGATTGGGAGTGTCCGGCTTGCGATACCTACTGCCGCCGAGTGCGCATTGCGCCGTCGGCTGGCAGACTTCGTCTCGTCAATGCTCGTGAAGTAACCAGCGCGATGATCGAGATCACTGAGGCAGGGCTGGACATCGACCAGGGGATGGTCGTCAAGAAAGGTGGACAACTCTATTATGGCAGCGACGCTATCCACGCCCTTGCGGCTTTAAGCAGTCGATCGGACCTGTTCAACAAACTGACGCATCTCGTTTTTCGATCTAGGCAATCGTCCCACATCGTCTACCCCGCCTTGCGCACATGCCGGAACCTCCTCCTCAGAACGATGGGAAAGACCAAGATTAATAATCTGGGGATCAGGGAAAACGAGCGCTTCTGAGAGCGGATCCAACGATTGGCCGAGTTTTGGCCACTTGAACGGATCGGGGGGCGTGCCGGTTCGTCGGCCAATCGCTTCAGACGAAACTGGCTGGTAGCGTCTTGAGAATAGCGGAAATTGCACTCGACAAGGCCATGGGAACGAAGTCGGCTTTACAGCTATCGAATCGTCGCAAGCGAGGATCGTTAACCCGCTCTTGATACCGGCAAGAGGCCTGATACTGCCAAGACCACTTGCCTGGACCTAGGAGGAGTTGCCTTGCAGCTGCCGCCTAGAAGCCAAGCCCAATGGTTCGCGGACCTCGATAAATCGAGATTGCTCACGCGGACGTTGTTGATAGCCTCCTTCCTTGGCTTGCTCTCTTGTGCGATGTATCGCCAATGCAAGTCAGCATATGGCTCCGTAGACTGCTCCCGATCCTTGCGATCATGGGGCTTATCGTCGGACCGCTCACCGCGCCGGTGAGCGGTCCGACGATGGCGGCTGCCTCGACCATGGCGGAAATGCCGGGCGACATGCCGTGCTGCCCGAATGAGGCGCCGGCCGTTCCCGATTGCCAGAAAAGTTGCCCCTTGCTGGCGATCTGCATGGCGAAGTGCTTCTCGGTCGCGCCGCTGCTGGCGAGTCCGGCCTTTGTGCTGCGCGAGGGCGGTGCCATGCGCCCGGGCAGCGACACGATGGGCGCTACGCTCGCGATAGAGCCTCCAGCCCGACCTCCGCGAACCTAGAACATCGCCGGCGTTTCGACGCCGGCTCGTGCCGCCCCCCGGCGAAGCTCGGGCGGCCAAGAGTGCGTGGCCATAAGCCACGCGATGCCGGGCCATGTGCACGGCGCTCCGATAGTTCTGGGATTTTCAGATAATGACGACGTTCAAAACGAAGCGCGCCGCCGCTGCGGCGCTTGCGGCCGCGCTGTCCACCGCGGCTCTCTCGACGGCGCACGCCGACATTGCCAATTACGAGTTCCGGCTGGTTCAAACCGACGTCAAGCAGGGCAATGGCGCTATTGTCGCCGTCCGGCTGATCGACAAGCGCTCCGGCACGGCGGTTCCGGATGCGGTGATCTTCGCCACCCGGATCGACATGGCGCCCGACGGCATGCCGACCATGACCGCGCCGATCGAGGCGCTGCCCTCGACCGAGCCGGGCGTCTACCGTTTCAAGGCCAATCTGATGATGGCCGGCGGCTGGCAATTGTCGCTCGGCGCCAAGATCCAGGGCGAGACCGGCACCATCGAGAACAAGCTGGTCCTGAAGGCCGTGCCATGAAACGGATCGCCCTCACGGGCCTCACCCTCGCCGCCATCATGGCGGCGGGGGTCGGAGGCTATTGGGCCGGCGCACGGGGTATTTCCGCGCCCGGCCTTCGCACATTGTTCGATGCCGTAGGCATTCCGGCTGTGGCTGAACCGGCCGGCACAGGGGCCGTGATCTATTATCAGGATCCCGATGGCAGGCCGACCTATTCGGCGACCCCGCGGCAGACCGGGGATGGCCGGGACTTCCGCGCGGTCTACGCCAGCGAGGATGTGAGCTTCGAGGACAAGCCGCCAGCAGCAGCCGAGGTGGCCGCCCCGGCAAGTCCGCGGAGCGTCCTCTACTACCGCAATCCGATGGGCCTTCCAGACACCTCGCCGGTGCCGAAGAAGGACTCCATGGGGATGGACTATATCCCCGTCCATGAGGGCGAGGACGATGACGGCGCAGTCGTGAAGGTCTCGCTCGGCAAGCTGCAGCGAACCGGCGTGCGTTCGGAGTTGGTTGAGCGGCGCGTTGTCGGCAGGCTGGTGCGCGTGCCGGGAACCGTCCAGCTCGACGAGCGGCGCGTCTCCGTGGTGGCGACCCGGAGCGACGCTTTCATCAACGAGGTGGCAAATGTCACCACGGGCGACCGGGTGACGAAGGGCCAGATGTTGCTCCGGCTCTATGCGCCGGACATCGCCACTGCCGGCGCGCAGCTCCTCACCGATCTCAACAGCGGCGGCCGCGACAGCGCTCTGGGAGGCGCCCGCCAGCGCCTGGAGAATCTCGGCCTTCCGCCCGAGGCGATCGCCGAGATCGAGCGCACCCGCAAGGTGCCGCTGTCGATGGTCTGGCGGGCGCCGAGCGATGGCGTCGTGCTCGAGCGCAACGTCGCCGACGGCATGAAGGCGGCGCCCGGAGATGTGCTGTTCCGTCTCGCCGACATCTCGACCATCTGGGTGCTGGCCGATGTGCCGGAATTCGATCTCGGTGCCATTCGGCTCGGTGCGCCAGCGACGATAAGGGTGCGGAGCCTGCCGGGACGCAGCCTCGACGGCCGGGTGTCGCTGATCTATCCGCAGGTTGGCGAAGTCACGCGAGCGACGCGGGTGCGGATCGAGATCGCGAACCCGGACGGCGCCCTGCTGCCCAACATGTATGCCGAGGTGGAGATCGGCACCGGCGCTGCCACGCCGGTCGTCGCCGTGCCGGACGACGCCATCATCGACACCGGCACAAGGCAGGTGGTGATCCTCGACCGCGGCGAAGGCCGGTTCGAGCCGCGTGACGTCAAGATCGGCCTGCGCGGCGAGGGCTTCACCGAAATCCGCCAAGGGATCGCCGAGGGGGATCGGGTCGTCGTCGCGGCGAACTTCCTGATCGACGCCGAAAGCAATCTGAAGGCGGCGTTGCGCGGCCTGACACCTGCGGAGACACAGCCATGATCGCCCGCCTCATCGGCTGGTCCGCCCGAAACCTCGTGCTCGTCTTCATCGGCACCGCCTTCGCCGTCGCCGCCGGCCTCTATGCGCTGAAGACGCTACCGCTCGACGCCATTCCCGATCTCTCCGACGTCCAGGTGATCGTCTACACCGATTATCCCGGCCAGGCGCCGCAGGTGGTCGAGGACCAGGTCACCTACCCGCTCACGACGTCCATGCTGACGGTGCCGAAGTCGAAGGTGGTGCGCGGCTTTTCCTTC
Source organism: Ancylobacter sp. VNQ12 (assembly GCF_049445835.1). NCBI lineage: Bacteria > Pseudomonadati > Pseudomonadota > Alphaproteobacteria > Hyphomicrobiales > Xanthobacteraceae > Ancylobacter > Ancylobacter sp. VNQ12. Next base: position 36,947 of record NZ_JBMSDU010000019.1, read on the forward strand.
TTCGGCGTCTCCTTCGTCTATGTGATCTTCGAGGATGGCACCGATCCCTATTGGGCGCGGAGCCGCGTGCTGGAATATCTCAACGCCGCCGCGCAGCGCCTGCCGGCGGGGGTGACGCCGACCCTCGGGCCGGATGCGACCGGTGTCGGCTGGGTCTACCAATACGCCGTCGTCGCCAAGCAGATGACGCTTGCCGAGCTGCGCTCGTTGCAGGATTGGGTGGTCCGCTTCGGTGCCTCCAAGGCGGAGGGCGTCGCCGAGGTCGCCAGCGTCGGCGGCTTCGTCAAGCAATATTCGATCGTGGTCGATCCGAACCGGCTGCGGGCGCTGGGCATCCCGCTCGACAAGGTGCGCGACGCCGTGAAGGCGAGCAACACCGATGTCGGCGGGCGCACCGTTGAGCTCTCCGAGTTCGAGTTCATGGTGCGCGGCCGCGGCTATCTGCGCGGCGTCGCCGATATCGAGAATGTGGTGCTGAAGACCGATGGCGGCGTGCCGTTGCGGGTGAAGGATGTCGCCCGCGTCGAGATCGTCCCGGATGAGCGGCGCGGCATCACCGAGCTCAATGGCGAGGGCGAGGTGGCCAGCGGCATCGTGCTGCAGCGCTTCGGCGCCAATGCATTGACCGTGATCGAGAACGTCAAGGCGCGGCTCGCCGAGATCGCATCGAGCCTGCCGAAGGGCGCCGAGATCGTGCCGGTCTATGACCGCTCCGGATTGATCGAGCGCGCAATCGAGACGCTGAAGGGCACGCTGGTCGAGGAAAGCATCATTGTCGCCCTGGTCTGCGTCGTGTTCCTGCTGCATCTGCGCAGCGCGCTGGTGGCTATATTGATGCTGCCGGTCGGCATTCTGATGGCGTTCGCGGCGATGAAGGCGATCGGGCTCGGCTCCAACATCATGAGTCTAGGCGGCATCGCCATCGCCGTGGGCGCCATGATCGACGCCGCCATCGTCATGATCGAGAACGCCCACAAGCATCTGGAGCGCGCGCCGCCGGACAAGCCGCGGATCGAGATCCTGATCGAGGCGGCCAGCGAGGTCGGACCGGCGCTGTTCTTCAGCCTGCTCGTCATCACCGTCTCCTTCCTGCCGATCTTCACGCTGGAATCGCAGGAAGGCCGGATGTTCGGTCCGCTCGCCTTCACCAAGACCTTCGCCATGGCGGCATCGGCGCTGCTGTCGGTGACGCTGGTGCCGGCGCTGATGGTGGTCTTCGTGCGCGGGCGGATCGTCCCCGAGCACAGGAACCCGATCAACCGGTTCCTGATTTGGGTCTATCGCCCGGTGATCCGCGGCGTTCTGAAGGCGAAGATGCTCACCATCCTCGTCGCGCTCGTGGTGCTCGGGATCACCGTGTGGCCAGCGCGCCAGCTCGGTTCCGAGTTCATGCCGAGCCTGGACGAAGGCACGCTGATGTACATGCCGACCACCTTGCCGGGCATCTCCGTCACCAAGGCGGCCGAGCTGCTGCAGACGCAGGACCGGATCATCAAGAGCTTCCCGGAGGTGGATACGGTCTATGGCAAGGCGGGACGGGCGCTCACCGCCACCGATCCGGCGCCGACCGAGATGTTCGAGACCATCATCAATCTGAAGCCGAAGAACCAATGGCGACCCGGCGTCACCGTCGACAGCCTGAAGGCCGAGATGGACCAGGCGCTGCAATTCCCCGGCGTCTCCAATGCCTGGACCATGCCGATCCGCGCCCGCATCGACATGCTGGCGACCGGCATCCGCACCCCGGTCGGCGTCAAGGTGTTAGGCACCGATCTCGGCCAGATGGAGCAGACCGCGCGCGCGATCGAGCAGGTGCTGCGATCCGTGCCCGGGACATCGAGCGCCTATGCCGAGCGTGTCATCGGCGGGTATTACCTCGACATCGTGCCGGATCGCGAGGCGCTCGGCCGCTACGGCCTCGCCATTGGCGACGTCCAAAGCGTCATCGCGAGCGCGCTCGGCGCCGAGACCGTGACCACCACGGTCGAGGGGCGCGAGCGCTACGCCGTCACGGTCCGTTATCCCCGCGACTTCCGGAGCGATGCGCAAGCGATCGCCCGCGATGTGCAGGTGCCCATGCCGGGTGGCGGAACGGTGCCGCTCGGGGAGGTCGCCAAGGTCGGACTGACGCGCGGCGCGACCTCGATCCGTACCGAGAATGGCCAGCTCGCCGTTTATGTCTTCGTCGACATCGCCGGCCGTGATCTCGGCGGCTATGTCGCGGACGCGCAAGCCGCGGTGGCGAGCGAGGTGAAGCTGCCGCCCGGCACCTATGTCGCGTGGAGCGGCCAGTTCGAATATCTGCAGCGTGCCGAGGCCCGGCTGAAGATCGTCGTGCCGGTTACGCTGCTCATCATCTTCCTGCTGCTCTATCTCAATTTCCGGGCGCTCACCGAAACCCTCATCGTCATGCTGTCGCTGCCCTTCGCGCTGGTCGGCGGCATCTGGCTGATGTGGTGGCTCGGCTTCAACATGTCGGTCGCCGTCGCTGTGGGCTTCATCGCGCTCGCCGGCGTCGCCGCCGAGACCGGCGTCGTCATGCTGATCTATCTCGATCAGGCGATGGCGGAGCTGAAGGCCGAGCGGGAGGCGGCAGGACGGCCTTTCACGCGGGCCGATTTCTACCAGGCGATCATGCTCGGCGCCGTCGAGCGGGTGCGGCCGAAAATGATGACCGTCGTCGCCATCATGGCCGGCCTCCTGCCCATCCTGTGGAGCACCGGCACCGGCTCGGAAGTGATGCAGCGCATCGCCGTGCCGATGATCGGCGGCATGGTCTCCTCGACCCTGCTGACCCTCGTCGTCATCCCGGCGATCTATGCGCTGGTCAAGGGCTGGAACCTGTCGCGGGCCATGTCCGGCGAGGCCGCGGTCGGGCCCGAAACGGAAGGGCTCGGGGCCGCGGCAGAGTGAGAGGAGGCTCCGATGATGCACGACATGATGAGCAGCATGGACGCGGGCATGGGCTGGCTCATGGGCCTCGCCGGCATGATCGGCATCGCGATCGCGGTGCTGGTCATTGCCGCGCTGGTGAAATACGTGTTCTTCCGGTGAGGTGAGCTATGCATTCTCTCCGCCCGCTCCTCTGCACCTCGATCATCTTCCCGACGCAGCGCGGGATCATGGCCCGGACCAGCCCCAACTGCTGACCGCAGCAATCGGCAAGTCAATGCAAGGAGAAACCTGACGACGCAGACATCGCACCTGAACCGCCGACGCTGATGGCAGGTGCCGCCGGAGCAGCCGCGCTCCTCTTCTCGCGCCCCTCCCGCGCAGCGTAGCCCCTCCCAGAATGACCGTGACCTGCGTCCGAAACTGCGGCTGCGGCGCGCACGTGAAGGCGGCCAGCGCCTCTATTGGGTGCTAGAACTCAAGGCGTTCAGCACGACGAGTGTCTTGGTTGGGTAGGAAGCTGTCCTTGCTCAGCATTGGGCAGAGCAGGGTTACAGTGGCCCGAAGCATCTTCATCCGGCAGGAATGGGAGCTTCAGCGCTCATCGTTAAGCTTAGCAGTGTTACTGATCGGTGAGGGGCGGGGCGAAAGCGATGCGCCCGGTGGTACACCGGAAGCTTCATCTGACCTTAGAAGGCGGCTGGTCACCTGTTGTAGTGGGCGACGCTCGAACATAGCGAGCCTTTCAAGTGCTCCGGCAATGCGTGCTAGGGGCGTTTCCAAATCAGGTATATCAATCAGTGCAAGTAGCAGCCCGGCGATCCAAAAAGCATTGACATGAGTGAACATCGCTAGCAGGCCCAAGACACAGACAATCTGATACTGAATCTTCTGGGACCTATGAGCGATTTGGTCCGGGAGGGCATGCAGCCGCAGGTAGAGGATGCCGAGGGCTAGCACAAAGACCACGAGGAAAATGGCCATAGCTATCAGGAGATAGTCCACTTCGCCCGGCCGATGCAGGAAATATGGAATATACTGTGGTGCCAACGAATGCTTAGAGACAATCATGGTATCGTGCCCCGGAGCGAGGAACTCCAACAGTGCACCACCAATCATCCCCCTAAAAATCCAGGCCAGCAAGCCTCGTGCTCGCGTTGCAACTCTCGGCGGCGAGCAAATCCTATCGCTAGTGGCAATGCCGCGAAAGGATCTTGGCCTTATGTAAACGCTCGATCTGGGGCGATCACGCGTTTGCTGGGGGGCGGGCGGCTGCGTCGCGTGTTTTTGACGCTGGCGCCTTTCAGCACCGACCCGCCATGTGTTCGGAGCGACAGTTCTGTAGGCAATCCTGTCCACAGACGGTGTGTCGGTCCACCCTGAGGGCCGCGACCCGGATAATCGGCCTTCGCCAAGCGGATATCGAGCCATCGAGCGGGGCAAGCTCTATCTTCTGGTAGCCATCGATCGCGTGTCCAAGTTCACCTTTGTGCAATCAAGCGACAAGGCAACCCGCCCCATCTCTGGCGACTTCCTGAGGGCCTTCGTTGCTGCAGCCCCCTACAAGATCGCATCATGCTCAGCGAAAACGGCCTTCGCTGCTCGTTGTTGCTTCGGTGGGAAGGCCGACTCCGTGGCCGCTTGGCACGTAGCCGAGCTTGTTGCACAGGTCACGGAAAGCAACCCGGCAGCGTTCCTTCTCGGCTTTCGCGCTCTCGCATCGGCGCTCCCGGTCTTCGCGCGACCCAGTTTCAGGCGCTGCCGCCCGGATCGCGCTTTCCCAGGCGACCAGCGCATCGATATAGGCGCGATGGGCCGCAATCGTGCGTTGCTCCAGCGTCTTGCGGAGAAGGTCGTGCGGATCCACCTTTGCGGGTCCCCGAAGCCGTTGTCTGCGGTACGCCCCCGCAAACGATCTCTCTGACTCTTGGTGATCGGGGAGTTCGAAACCGTGCTAGACGGCCCTGTGGCCTTTAGTTCGGGTGAACCTGTTGCATACGCCGCAGGCTCCCCGACCATAAGGTCAAGGAGTTTGGTGCCGTAACGGCCGGCACCAACCGCTAGCAGGGGTTTCGACGCCCCGAGGCAGCGCGTACTGCCTCAACGCGACTCATACTTCACAAGGCGCGCGCGTTCCAGTTCAGATCGCTAAACGCATGATCGTTCTGAAGGATCATGGGCGTCTCCCCGTCGGGACCGGGCTGGCGGCTGCGCTGAAGCCCCGCGCGGGTCTTCCCCCGTTCGGACGGCTATCCCTGACGCGGAACCGGCCTTCGCCGGCGACGAGAACGCGACCCGAGCGTCGCAACGACACGCCCACAACCGGACACATGGTCTCCTCGTGGTCCGGGGGAACCGGTGCGCATTATGAACTCCGGTGGCACGCGCAACTGGAGAAACCCTAATCGAGCCGCCGTCGGAGAGGAGAACGGTGTGTTCGGCTCATTGAAATCCTGGCTGGAGCGGCGCCGCGCCATGCGCCGTCGCTGGCAGGCGGATGCCTGCCGTCTTGTGCAGGGTGATGAGCGCGCTGCCTATTATGAGGCACAGCGCCTGGCGGGCCGCGCCACGGTCGAGGGAAGGGCCGGGGAGTTCGCGCATTGGGCCAAGGTCGCTGCGGAGGTGGCGCGGATCTCGCCACGCGCCGAGATGGATCTCGCAAGAGTCCAGGCGATCGTCGACGAGGAGCTGCGGCGCGGGGACGAGCCCTCGCAAGGTTCTTCCTGAGAGCCGGCGCGACAAGCACCATCAGGCGTCGAAGCCGATACGTCAGGCGCTGTGTTCGTTCGGGGAGGCAGGTCCAACGGGAAACAGCCCAATCCCGCTCTCTTGCGATGTCTCCTGGCCCGTTCCCGGATCTTCCACGATCAACCCGCTGCGGGGTCGGCTACGCGGAGCGACTGGGGAGCCATCGAGCGGGAATTGGCCCGCTCCCGATGGAGCCTCACGATGTCGAACGATCTTTCCCTCGCCCAAGACGCCGCTTTCCAGCTTGCCCGCACCCTGATGGTCCCCGTCACGCTTTTCCGCTCCGGCGACGAGTTCGGCGTCCTCCCGTCCGACGAGCTCGACGGCGACGATGTCATCATCCTCTTCGAGTATGATCCCTATGCAGGCGGGCGGCCGGTTCATTGAACCGGCCTTCGCCGCGGCCCTTCACCCGCGGCCGGCTCCGGCCCACGAAAGCCGCCCAGGCCAACCCGCCCGGTCGGCAAGACCGTCGAATTTGCGCTGCCGCTGGCGCCATGCCGGCCGCAAGGGAGGCTGCGCCGCGCCGGATATCCCGCATGACGGATCGTTGGTCAGCGCGCCCTTGCGGCCGGCCGGCTTCGCGGCCGGTGGGGTTGGTGCCGCACATGCGGGAAAAGGAAGGCAACCGAAGAAAGGGCTGGACAATGCCTGCGTGGCGGGTTCGGCGTAGACACGATGGAGAAGAGGGACATCGAAGCGCTGCGAGAAAGGATCCCTTGCGCAGCGGTATTGGAAAGGGGCGGCTTCGCCGTCGACCTCAAGGAGAGCACGCGCAAGGCGGTGAAGTACCGGCGCGGCGCCAGCGAGATCGTCATCGTCATTCATGGCGGACGCGGCTGGTTCGATCCTCTGTCCGACGCGAAGGGCGACGTCTTCTCGCTCGCGGTCCATCTCGGTGCTGGCGACTTCGCCGAGGCGCTGAAGCAGGTCGGTGAGCTGGTGGGCTTCATCCCCACGCAACTGGAATGGAGGCGTCCAGCGCGGCAGTTGCTGGCGTCGACGGTCGCGAACCGCTGGACTTGGCGGTTGCCGCCGCGACCGGGTTCGTCCGCGTGGCGGTATCTCACGCAAGCTCGTGCCATTCCCGATCATGTCATCGAGCGCGCCGTCGGCGCCGATCGCCTGCGCGAGGGGCCACATGGCAGCATGTGGGCCGCCCATACCAACGACGCTGGGGCGGTCGTCGGCTGGGAGGAGCGCGGGCCGGAATGGCGCGGCTTTGCTTCCGGCGGAGCGAAGCGTCTGTTTCGCTTCGGTCCGGTGGAAGCGCGTCGGGTCTGCGTCACCGAGGCGGCCATCGATGCCCTGAGCCTCGCCGCCATCGAGGTCGTTCGGCCGGACACCCTCTATGTGAGCACAGGTGGCGGCTGGTCTCCCGCGACCGACAGCGCCATCCGCGCCCTTGCAGGGCGGCGTGGCAGCACCCTCGTGGCCGCCACTGATCACAACCGGCAGGGCGAGGCCTTTGCCGGGCGCCTGCGTGCCCTCGCGCAGGAGGCCGGCGCCGCCTTTGCCCGTGCGCAGCCGAGGGGTGACGACTGGAACGAGGACCTCGCGGTGCTCATGCGGCGCTGGGCGAGCGAGCCGGTCGCGGCGACAGGGTGAAGCTCGCATCCGCGGCGAGCAGAATGAGGAGGAAAGGGAGGGGAACGAACGAGAGGAACGGCGCTGCCGCATGCTCGCCGGCCGCGTCAAGGGTGAAGCTTCGCCCGGCTGCGCCGGCCCTTGACCCGGCCGGACTACGATGCGGCCGTGGAAGGGGGTCCTGAAGGGCTGAAGATGATGGCGATCCAAGAGGATGAGCCGCGCTCCCGCCCGACGAGGCTGAAGGAGCCCCGCCATGACCCTCTCCGCCCCCATCCGCAAGGTGTTCCAAGGCGTCGCCGACCGGCGCCAGATGTTTCGCATGTTCGACCGTCACGCGCAGCGACCTGGCCGATGGGAGAACGATGACAGCGCGCTCTATTGCGGCGAATGGTTCGAGATCGGCGAAGCCGAGCACAACTACATGTTCGACGTTCTGCCGCCGCTGTGGATGCGCGGGGACATCTTCGCGATGCGCGAGTTCCTGACCGGCAGCATCACCAGCGTCTTCTTCGCGCTGACGATTGACGGCCGGCCACGGTATTTCCACGGCTATTGCGACGTGTCGGATCGGCGCTCGCCTGAGGTGCTGCGCGCCGCGATTGTAGAACGTGAGGCGAGGCCGGTGAGGGCGATGACCCGCGCGGAACGCCTCGAGCACATCTGGAGCGTGACGAACGACGACTATCGCGGCTATGCCGACGGGCGGTTCCCCCACGCCTTGCGTGGCGAGCGCATCGTCATCGTCTATGGCGCGGATCGCTGCCGCGACTTCAAGCTGCTCGACCATCTCACCAACACGCAGATCGCCGCCAAGCTGCCGGTTCATCTGCGCTACCTGCCCGACACGATCGCCGCGTAGGTGCCGCCATGTTCACCTTCTCCATGACGGCAGTCCACAGCATCATCACACGCGGACGCATCGACGCCTTCCTCAATGGCGGCTTCCGCAACCCGAACTATGGCCTTGCTCCCGGCAAGGACGAGCAGCCCGGCCTGTGGCTGGTCGGCGATGAGGGCGTCTACCTCCTCTCGAACGGCAAGCTCGCCGAGGGCCAACGCCCACTGGTCGTTTATGCCGAGGAATGCGATCCGAAGACCAACCCCGACTACTGGCACTACAAGCGCCAGCATTTCGGCGCGGATGACGGCATCGATTTTCTCGATGCGGCCGCGCTTGCCAGACTGTTCGCCGCCTCACCGGGCGCCACGCACCTGAGAATCGCGACGACCGACACCAGCCTGGTGCTCACCCCGATCCGACGCTGACCCGGTGGGCCGCCAAGGCCCGCCCTCTCCCGACAATCCAGCGCTTTCGACCCGGCCCTCCGGCGGGGTCGATGGCGCGCGCCCTCATCACAGGAGACCGCCGCCATGGCGCACGACGATCCCTTCACCCTCGACCTCTTCGGCAACACCGCCCTCTCCTCCAGCCTCGGGCTTGGCGTCACCGCCTTCGCCGGCAACCTCAATGTCGACCAGGACGATGAGCCCGACCCGACGCCTCCGAGTGCCGGCCCAGCTGCGCGGGCGCCGGCCGCCCTCCCCGTGGCGCGCGGTGAGAATTTCCACCTCACCGGCGGCCGCGGCCTCGCGCGGGGCTGGACGAAGCGGGCCCGCGACAACATCGCCGCCATCCGCCTGGCCATGGAGATCGAGGCCAACGACCGGCCGGCTACCGTCGAGGAGCAGGGCCGGCTCATCCGCTTCATCGGCTTCGGCGGCGGCGACCTCGCCAATGGCGTGTTCCGGCGGCCCGGCGAGACGGGTTTCGCAAAGGGCTGGGAAGAGATCGGCGCCGAGCTGCAGGATGTCGTGTCGGAGAGCGATTACGCCTCCCTCGCACGCTGCACGCAATATGCCCACTTCACGCCTGAGGCGATCATCCGGGCGATCTGGGCCGGGCTCGCGCGTCTCGGCTGGCGTGGCGGCCGCGTCCTCGAGCCGGGCATCGGCACGGGCCTGTTCGCGGCTCTCATGCCGGAACCCGTCCGGGGCAGCGCGCACATCACCGGCATCGAGCTCGACCCGGTCACCGCCCGCATCGCGCGGCTCCTGCATCCGCGCGCCCGGATCGTCACCGGCGACTTCGCGCGCACCGAGCTGCCGGCGAATTTCGACCTGGCGATCGGCAATCCGCCGTTCTCCGACCGCACGGTCCGATCGGACCGCGCCTATCGTTCGCTCGGGCTGCGGCTGCACGACTATTTTCTCGTGCGCGCGATCGAGCTCCTGAAGCCCGGCGCACTTGCCGCCTTCGTCACCTCGCACGGAACGCTGGACAAGGCGGATCGAACCGCGCGCGAGCGCATTGCGTTGTCGGCCGATCTCCTTGCTGCCATCCGCCTGCCGGGCGGCAGCTTCCGGCCCGATGCCGGCACGGACGTTGTCGTGGACATCCTGTTTTTCCGCAAGCGGAAGGCGGGTGAGCCCGAGGGCGACCGGACCTGGCTCGAACTGGAGGAGGTTCGGTCCGCCACGGGCGACGAAGGGGCGATCCTAGTCAATCGCTGGCTCGCGCGCCATCCGGCCTGCGTACTCGGAACCCATGCCCTGTCCTCGGGCCCGTTCGGCGAGACCTACACCTGCCTGCCGCAGCCGGGCTTCGACCTCGATGCGGCGCTGGGACCGGCGATCCTCTCACTTCCCACAGCCGTCTATGATGGAGAGCCCCAGCCGGTCAGCCTCGACGACGAGGAGAGCCCGGCCCCGATCATTGATCGCCCTGAGGGGCCCCGCGTCCGCGAGGGCAGCTACTTCTTCGACGGCCGCCACGGCCTGATGCAGCTCGTCGACGGCGGGGCCGTGTCGATCAGGACCCGCAAGGGGCGCAGCTCGGAGGGCATTCCCGACAAGCCCGCCCGGATCATCCGCAAGCTGATCCCGATCCGCGATGCCGTGCGCGAGGTGCTCAAATGCCAGGAGCAGGACCGGCCCTGGAAAGACGCTCAGGTCCGGCTTCGCATTGCCTGGTCCAGCTTCGTGCGCGATTTCGGGCCGATCAACCACACCGTCGTGTCGGTCGTGGAAGACGAGACGACCGGCGAAGTGCGCGAGAGCCATCGCAGGCCGAATCTCCAACCCTTCCTGGACGACCCCGATTGCTGGCTGGTCGCATCGATCGAGGATTACGACCTCGACACGGACACGGCCAAGCCCGGCCCGCTCTTCAGCGAGCGTGTCATCGCGCCCCCTGCCCCGCCTGCCATCACCTGCGCCGCCGATGCCCTCATCGTGGTGTTGAACGAACGTGGCCGGGTCGATCTCGATCACATCGCGGAGCTGGTCCATCGGGACGTGCCCGAAGTGATCGACGAGCTCGGTGAGGCAATTTTCCGGGACCCGGCCGACGGATCATGGCAGACCGCCGACGCCTATCTCTCCGGTCCGGTTCGCGACAAGCTGAAGGCGGCCGAGGCCGCCGCGGCGCTGGATCCGGCGTTCGCGCGCAACGTTCGCGCGCTCGTCGCCGTGCAGCCGGCCGATCTCGCGCCCTCCGACATCACCGCCCGTTTCGGTGCGCCGTGGATCCCCGCCTCCGACGTCGTCGCCTTCGTCAAGGAGATGATGGGCGCGGATATCCGCATCCATCATATGCCGGAGCTCGCATCCTGGACGGTCGAGGCACGCCAGCTCGCCTACATGGCGGCCGGCACGTCCGAATGGGGCACCGATCGCCGCCATGCCGGCCAACTCCTCGACGACGCCCTGAATTCCTGCGTCCCGCAGATCTTCGACACGATCAAGGACGGCACGAGCGAGCGGCGGGTGCTCAATGTCGTGGACACCGAGGCGGCGAAGGAAAAGCTCGCCAAGATCAAGACCGCCTTCCAGGCCTGGATCTGGTCCGATCCCGACCGCACCGACCGGCTGGCGCGGATCTACAACGACCGCTTCAACAACATCGCGCCGCGTGCCTTCGACGGCTCGCATCTGAAGCTGCCTGGCACGTCCGGCGCCTTCGTGCTCTACGAGCACCAGAAGCGCGGCATCTGGCGCATCGTTGCTGCCGGGTCGACCTACCTCGCCCATGCCGTCGGCGCCGGCAAGACGATGACCATGGCCGCAAGCGTGATGGAGCAGCGCCGGCTCGGACTCATCGCCAAGGCGATGATGGTCGTGCCCGGGCATTGCCTGGCGCAGGCGGCGCGGGAATTCCTCGCCCTCTACCCGAACGCCCGCATCCTGGTCGCCGACGAGACCAACTTCACGAAAGACAAGCGCCATCGCTTCTTGGCGCGCGCCGCGACCGCGACCTGGGACGCGATCATCATCACGCACTCAGCTTTCCGTTTCATCGATGTCCCCTCGGCGTTCGAGAGCCAAATGATTCACGACGAGCTGGAGCTCTATGAGACCCTGCTGACCAAGGTCGACAGCGAGGACCGCGTCTCGCGCAAGCGCCTCGAGCGGCTCAAGGAGGGGCTGAAGGAACGTCTCGAAGCGCTCTCGACCCGCAAGGACGACCTGCTCACGATCTCGGAGATCGGCGTCGATCAGATCATCGTCGACGAGGCGCAGGAGTTCAGGAAGCTCTCCTTCGCGACCAATATGAGCACGCTGAAGGGCGTCGATCCGAATGGCTCGCAGCGCGCCTGGGACCTCTATGTGAAGTCTCGTTTTGTCGAGACGAGGAACCCGGGACGAGCCCTCGTCCTCGCTTCAGGAACGCCGATAACAAACACGCTCGGCGAGATGTTCTCGGTGCAGCGCCTGATGGGCCACGCGGCCCTGGCGGAGCGTGGGCTGCACGAGTTCGACGCCTGGGCCTCGACCTTCGGCGACACCACGACCGAGCTCGAACTGCAGCCCAACGGCAAGTACAAGCCGGTCTCGCGCTTTGCGAGCTTCGTCAATGTCCCGGAGCTCATCGCGATGTTCCGATCCTTCGCGGATGTCGTGATGCCTGAAGATCTGCGGCGCACCGTCAAGGTGCCGGCGATCGCGACGGGAAAGCGCCAGATCCTCACCGCCAAGCCTTCACCAGCCTTCAGGCGCTACCAGGTCCTGCTCGACGAGCGCATCAAGGCGATCGAGATGCGGGACCGGCCGGCTGAGCCGGGCGACGACATCCTGCTTTCCGTGATCACCGACGGCCGCCACGCGGCGATCGACCTCCGGCTCGTCGATCCCGACAACGACAACGAGCCGGAGAACAAGCTCAACCTGCTGATCGGAACTGCCGTGCGGATCTGGCACGAGACTGCCGCAAACGCCTATGTCCAGCCGGACGGCAAGCCCTTCGAGCTCGCCGGCGCGGCGCAGATGATCTTCTCCGATCTGGGGACCCTTTCGGTGGAGAGGACGCGCGGCTTCTCGGCCTACCGGTGGATCCGCGACGAGCTCGTGCGCCGCGGCGTGCCGGCGGCCGAGATCGCCTTCATGCAGGACTACAAGAAGTCCGAGGCCAAGCAGCGTCTGTTCGCGGACGTGCGGGCCGGCAGGGTGCGCTTCCTGGTCGGCTCCTCAGACACCATGGGAACGGGCGTCAACGCGCAGCTCCGGCTGAAAGCGCTGCATCATCTCGACGTGCCCTGGCTCCCGTCCCAGATTGAACAGCGCGAAGGTCGCATCGTGCGGCAAGGCAACCAGCACGATGAAGTGGACATTTACGCCTACGCTACCGAGGGCTCGCTCGACGCCACGATGTGGCAGAACAATGAGCGCAAGGCGCGCTTCATCGCGGCGGCGCTATCCGGCGACACCTCGATCCGCCGGCTGGAAGACCTCGGCGAAGGCCAGGCCAACCAGTTCGCCATGGCGAAGGCAATTGCCAGCGGCGACCAGCGCCTGATGCAGAAGGCGGGACTTGAGGCGGACATCGCACGCCTCGAACGGCTTCGCGCCGCTCACCAGGACGATCAGTTCGCGATCCGCCGGCAGGTGCGCGAGGCGGAGCGCGATATCGAATATGCGGAGCGCCGTATCGGTGAGATCGGCAAGGACATCGCCCGCCTCGTACCGACAACGGCGGAGGCGTTCGAAGCGATCGTCGACGGCAAGGCGTATGTCGAGCGCAAGCTCGCTGGCCGCGCGCTGATGAAGGAGATCCTGACGCTGGTGCAGCTCCAGCAGGAGGGGGAGAGCGTCATCGCGTCGATCGGAGGATTCGACCTCGAATACGGGGGAGAGCGCTTCGGCCGGGACGGCTATCGCTATGCCACCACGCTTCTGCGGACGGGTGCCAGCTACGAGATCGAGCTGCCGGTCACGGTGACGCCGCTCGGCGCCATCGCACGCCTCGAGCACGCCCTTGCCGGGTTTGACGATGAGCTGGCCCGCTATCGGCAACGGCTCGACGAGGCGCGGCGGCGTCTCGTGTCCTATCGATCGCGCGAAGGTGGCGACTTCGCCTTCGCCGGTGATCTGGCGGAGAAACGTCGGCAGCTCGGGGAGGTCGAGCGATTGCTTGCGAGCGAGGCGCTCGACGTCGATGGCCGCGCCATCGCAGCGTAGGCGGCAACCAGCGAGCGCGCCGGACGTCCTTCTGGACGCCGGCGCGTCTTGCTGTCGCTTTCCGCAATGCACCGGAGCCGTCTTAGCGCGACAGACGCTTTTCGTCGTCGATGAGGGTGAGACGTGCCGGCGGACCGTCGCTCCATCGCAACAGCACAAGGTTCAGATCCTCGGCCGTTGCGCCAGCGGCGAAGCTGGGAACGAGCAGGCCGTTGTAGCCGGCGCCAGCCAGGCGTCGGGCAAAGGCCTGCGTTCTTGCCTCTCCTTTCGCCCTCATCTGATCGCGCCAGGTTGTGTCCGCGATGCTCGCAGCGTCCATTCCCTCCGCGGCGAGCGCTGCCAGGTCGCGGCAGTCGACAATGCTGTCGATCTCCGCCTCGTAGGAGACCAGTGTCGTCGGCTGCAGGTTTCCTACCTGGTTGGCTTCACGCAGTGCCGTCATGACGGACAAGGAGGTATAGAGGGCCGGCATTCCCTTCGGATTGAACCGGCCGCCATAGAGTTCGGCTCCGCGGCCCGATAGCGGCTCGCGTGCATAAATCGGGTTCAGTGCCCGGAAGAGCTTGCCGTCATAGCGCATGCGGACGTTCAGGCGTGGACGCCAGCGTCGACAGCGTCGATATAGTCGAGCACATCGTCGGCCCGGCCACTGCGCACAAGTTGCATCGCCGTCTGGCCAGAAAATCCCGGCAACGGCTCGGAGCGATACCACGCATAGGCCATCAGCGCGGTGCCGAAGCGCGGCTCGACCTTGTTGATCACTTCGATCATCTCGCGCAGGCGGCGCTGCGTCTTGTCCGAACGGATCCGGTCCCTGCGCTGGATCGCATCCTTACCCAGCCCGGCCGTACGAGCGATCTCTTCGCTTGTCGTGCGGAAGGCCTCCGCGATCCGGCGCGGGGCAAAAATGCCGTCATCTGCGTATTGGGCAAGGCCCATGGCTCAGATCCTCATGTCTCTATGCCAATAATATTGACGCAATATAGCGTCAGAAGGGGCGGAGTTCAAGAAGGGGAAGAGGGGGGCAAGTCCTGCTCGCAGACCGGCCGAACCGGCACCGCTGACGCTCAAGCGCGGCGCTGCGCGATCCCGGCCCGTCGTCCTTCGCAGGGCTGAATGCCCTGCTCGTTCGGCCGGGCAGGGATGCTCGCCCGCATTTGTGCCGGCCCGTCCGCTCCGCGGGCCGGGGGGTGTCTTCGGAAAGAAGACGGAAAAGGACCGGCGAGAGAGCCGCGTCCGCACCCCCGAAATGGAGCAGTCCCATGCATCTCATGAAGGTCGATCCGCGCGCGCTGAAGGAGAATCCCGACCGTTCGCGCCAGACCAAGTCCACGCCGCAGGCGGACGCCCTGCTGCTGGCGACGATCAAGGCCGTCGGCATCGTGCAGCCCCCCGTGGTCGCGCCGCAGACCGATGGCGGCAACGGCTACATCATCGATCGCGGCCACCGACGCGTAAAGCAGGCCATCGCCGCCGGCCTCGAAGAGATCGAGGTCCTCGTCGACGAGGCGGCCAACGACAATGGCGCGATGCGCTCCATGGTGGAGAACATCGCGCGCGAGCAGCTCAATCCGGTCGACCAGTGGCGCGCGATCGAGCGCCTCGTCGCGCTCGGCTGGACCGAGGAGGCGATCGGTGTCGCGCTGGCCTTGCCGGTTCGCCAGATCAAGAAGCTGCGCCTGCTGGCAAACGTCCTGCCGGCGATGCTCGACCACATGGCGAAGGGCGATATGCCCAACGAAAAGCAGCTGCGCACCATTGCGGCGGCCTCGCTCGAGGAGCAGCGCGAGGTCTGGAAGAAGCACAAGCCGTCCAAGGCCGATCCGCAGGTCGCCTGGTACAGCGTGACGAACGGCCTGGAAAAGACCCGGATGTTCGCGAAGGATGCGAGCTTCGACGACGAGCTCGCCAAGGCCTACGGCATCGCCTGGGTCGAGGACCTGTTCGCCTCGGCCGACGAGGACAGCCGCTACACCACCGATGTAGAGGCCTTTCTCGGCGCCCAGCAGGAGTGGATGTCGAACCACCTGCCGAAGCGCGGTGTCATCGTCGAGGCCGACACCTGGGGACGCGCGAAGCTGCCTCCCAAGGCTGAGCGCGTCTATGGCAAGCCCGGCAAGTCGGACCACACCGCGATGTTCGTCGATCGCGAGGGCAAGGTGCAGACGGTCCACTACCGCCTGCCCGAGCCGAAGAAGGCCAAGGGCAAGGCCGGGCCGGCGGGTGGCGCTGCTGGTGACGACGCCATCGTGGCTACGAAGCCGCGCCCGGACGTGACCCGCAAGGGCGTCGAGATGGTGGGCGACTTCCGGACCGATGCGCTGCATGAGGCGCTCGCCCGGGCGCCGATCGAGGACGACACGCTTCTGGCGCTGCTCGTCCTGGCGTTCGCCGGCCGAAACATCTCCATCGCGTCCGGTGCTGGGGGTGACGTCTATGGCTACGCCCGGATGGATCGTCATGCCGCACGGCTGGTCGGCAGTGAGGGCAAGCTCGAGTTCGACCGCGAGACCTTGCAGCAGGCGGCCCGCGGCGTCCTTATCGATGTGCTGTCATGCCGGGAGAACCGCACCGACTCCGGCATCGTCGCACGGCTCGCCGGCGACGCCATCGGCGCCGACGGCTTCCTTCCGAACATGGGCACGGACGAATTCCTCTCGTGCCTGTCCCGCGCTGCGCTCGAAGCCTCGTGCAGGGACACCAATGTCCTGCCGCGCCAGAAGGTGAAGGACACCCGCGCCGCTCTCGTCGAACACTTCAAGGAGGAGCGGTTCGTTCATCCGTCGGCGCTGTTCGCGCCCGACACGGCGAAGCTCGCGAGCTGGCTGGTGAAGCACGAGGCGACCGAGGACGACGATTTCGACGAGGGGTCGGGCGAGCCGGACAGCACCGAGCCGGCCGAGACACCCGACGACGAGGCCTACGGCGTCGCGGCCGAATAGGCGGCACTCACTTCCCCGTTGCGAACCCTATCCCGCCGCCGGCACCGCCGGCGGCGCTTTCGTTTCCACGCCTGCGCAACCACGGAGGACATCATGTCCGCGCACACGATCTACGACAACGCGCCGATCGGCTCCCTCGTCGCCTGGTCCGACGGAACGCTGCGCCCGCCCGAGCGCTTCAGCAGGAAGCTGTCCGCCTGGCAAACCCACAACAGCACGGGCCGCCTGATCCAGAAACAGGGGGAACGCGGGATCGCCGGCGTCGGCCTGTCTGCCAGCTTTACCCTGCACGAGGCGGACTATGGTGCTGGCGGCGTCATCGCCATCCGCGTCCACCGAACCTTCTCGCTGGGTTCGAAGCTGCACTTCGCGATCCTCGAACGCCCGGCCATCGGTTCGGTCCGAGTCTTCGACCGCGCCGGCGTCGGCGCCGAGCTCGTCCATCTCGCCGCGCACCGGCAGGCCGCCGACGAATGGCTCTCCCGTCATGGCTATCCGCGCGCCGTGCTCGAGGAGGTCACCGCCGACGAGGTCGGCGCCGACGTCGTCGAGGGGAGGATCGTCGCATGACCATGCTCGAATCTCCCAACGACGTTGCGGGTGCCACCACCGGATTTCCGGAGGTGGCGTTCGGCCGCAGCGCCGACGGCTTTGCCGTCGCCAGCGTGGCCGACACCGCGTTCGCCATGCTGCCCTCGCGCGACGGGCGCCACTATCTTGCGAGCGCCTGGCGCATCGGCCGTCCCATGGAGCAGTGGACGCGCGCCGATTTCTACGGTCATTCCGGTGAGCTCGCCGATGAGGCGGCCTTTCGCGCGAAGGTCATGGAGAACGCCGAGCATCAGCGCGAGAAGCGCGCCCTCGGCCGCCGCGAGATCCGCGCGACTGCCAGCACGCCCTGGGGACCGTCGCAGGGCGCGACCCTCTATGCCGAGGATGTCGTCTTCCATTCCACGGCCGGCCATGGTGGCATCCACCTCTCGGCGACGCGCAACCGCGTGGTCCACCCCATGCTGCGCGCCGAGGGAGGCTGGTACGAGGAAGATGAAGCATGGGCGATCGTCGCCATCACCTTCCCGCATTTGTTCACCGCCTTCGAGCGGCGCTGCGCCGAGCGAACGATCAAGGACAGCTGGCCCGAGGCATGGGAGAAGATCTTCGGGACCATTCTCGCCCCCGGAGAATCCCGCGAGAAGGATCGCCGGGCGTTCGAGCAACAGCATGCCGGCGACTGGATCGTGACCTCGGCGATCACCTCCAGCCGCGAGAAAGGTTTCGTCGAAGTCGTTGCCGCGAGAGGCGGCCAGCGCGGCCCCGGCGCCGAGGAGCGTCGGTTCCTCGTTCCGTCCGAGGAATACAACAGCGGCCCCTTCGGCTTCGTCGTCGATGAGGCGCGGCATCATGGCTATGACGATCCGTCGAGCTTTCTCCCGCGGCGGGGGAGGACGGCGCGATGACCGCTTTTTCCGACCCAGCCGTGCGGCTGTACCGCATGGAGGAGGCGCGTCGGCAGATCCAGAAACAGCTCGAAATGATCGACCGGCAGATCACCCGCCACATGACGGCGATGATCTCTCAGCTCAAGCCGAAGCGAACCGTCTTTAGACGCGGCGATGGCCTCGACCCGGGCGGTTTCCTCGAGCGCTATCGCTCGCATCTTGCCGCCATCACGGCCGAGCGGCAGCCGGAGATCGACGCACTATCACGAAAGCTGGCGCGGCAGGACCGTGCGATCGAGGCCATGCGAGCGCGATGTTCTCCCCCGCACGATCATGCGGCCTAGTCGCTTGTATCTCGACGTGGCGATTGAGCGCGGTCGGCCATCTCAAGGATGCCATGTCATTGGGGCGCAGCTTCGGCTCGTGCATTCCACGGGTGGTCTGCGGCATTGGTTCGATTTCGGCTCAGGTGCTGCGGGATCGACAGGCTGAGTTCCGGGGCGGCGCGGCATGACCGTGGACGTATCCATCGGCACCCAACGATGGCGGCGCCAACCCTGCCGACCTCCCCTCGGGTTTGGCGCGGTCTAAACCGGCTGGCGATCGCCTCAAGGCCGCTGGCGCGCCGCGTTGCGGCCGGGACCGCCGCGCTCGGCAGGGATGGCTCGCGTCCTGCGCAGGGCTCACGCCCCGCTTGGCCGCAAACCGCCCCCGCTCGCTTTGGCGGCCCCGGACCCTGAGGCGCCCGCCGGGCGCCGGTTCTTTTTGACCGCACCCGAGGGAAGGACGGCAGGGCCGATCCGGGGCCTCGGGATAGCCGAAAGGAACAGTCCATGGCCAAGCCAGTTCACTCCGCCCGACAGAACGCCCGCGTCGTTCCGCTCCGCAAAGGCACCACGCTCGAAATGGTCCGACTCGCCTGTCCCGACGCCACCCAGGCCCTGCGGATCTCCGAGAGCTTCGGGCTCCCACTCCTCGACAGCGACGGCATCCGCGAGATCCATGAGCGCTTCATCATCGAGACGTCGGCAAGCCTCAGCGAGGGACTCGGTGAACGGGCGATGCAGATCCATCTCCAGCGCATCGTCGGTTCCTATGTCGGATCCGCCCATGGTGCCGGGCAGTTCTACTCCCGCGCGGTGACCGAAGCCCGTGACGCAACGGCAAAGGCGGCCAACGATAGCCGCGACGAGGATCTCGACGGCCCGGTCGGGTTCGAATCCGCCGCACAGCGCAAGCGCGAGTTCGCGGCCGACACGGGGCTTCAAGCGCACGCCCTTCGAATGGCGGCCGAAGGCGCCGTCGCCGCCTACAAGCACGTCGTCGGCGAGACCTGGAAGCCCTTCGAACGCCCGCTCGACAATCCCGGCGCATCCGTCGACCGTAAGGCGGCGGAACTGCAGATGTCCGCCTTTGGCTGAGCCACAGTGGCGGGGCCTCGGCCCCGCCACTCCTCCGCAGTCGGGTCATTCGTCACCAGGGCCGGTCTCCTGCAGGAGACGGCTCTTTTTTGCTGGCGGCACGGGTGCGTCAGGAAGGGCGAGGATGCGGCCCCGCGCCCCGTCCCGGCTGCAGGCCCTGCCGGGGGCGGACCAGCGCGCAACGGCTTTGCCGTCCTCCACTGGCGTTGCGGCCCTGCGGGTGCGCGCCCGCTCCTGCTGCCCCGGCCTGGGACCTCCGTGACGGGTCGCGATGCTCGCGACCTCTACCATGGAGGAGCAGGGAAATGAGAGGCAAGGAAGAGAAGCCGCGCGTCGACGTCTACGCGCGCGTCACCGAGAAGCTGGTCGCGGAATTGGAGAGAGGCGTCCGGCCGTGGATGCAGCCGTGGACCGCGGCCAATGCCGCCGGCCGGGTGACGAGACCGCTGAGGCACAACGGCCAGCCCTATAGCGGCATGAATGTGCTGCTGCTCTGGTCGGAGGCGACGGCTCGTGGCTTCGCATCGCCGACCTGGATGACCTTCAAGCAGGCGATCGAACTCGGCGGCGCTGTCCGCAAAGGCGAGACCGGCTCGATGGTCGTCTTCGCAAGCCGCTTCACCAAGCCCGATGTCGATGCTGCCGGTGAAGAGTTCGATCGGGAGATTCCGTTCCTGCGGGCCTATACCGTCTTCAATGTGGCGCAAATCGACGGTCTGCCGGATCGCTTTCATGTCGCCGCGGCGCCTGTCCGTGATCCGGTCGAGCGGATCGAGCGAGCCGACCGCTTCTTTGCCAACACGCGGGCGATGATCCGCCACGGCGGCGACAAGGCCTATTATGCGCCGGCGAGCGATCACATCCAGATGCCGCCCTTCGCGACCTTCCGCGATGCAGCGTCCTATGTAGCCGTCCTCAGCCATGAAGCCACGCACTGGACAGCGGCGTTGCATCGCGTCAATCGCGACCTCGGCCGTTACGGCAAGGACAACACAGAGCGTGCGCGCGAGGAGCTCATCGCCGAGCTCGGAAGCTGCTT
The DNA here is from genome assembly GCF_049445835.1 of Ancylobacter sp. VNQ12. NCBI lineage: Bacteria > Pseudomonadati > Pseudomonadota > Alphaproteobacteria > Hyphomicrobiales > Xanthobacteraceae > Ancylobacter > Ancylobacter sp. VNQ12. The sequence continues at coordinate 57,471 of NZ_JBMSDU010000019.1, forward strand.
CCTCTGCGCCGATCTCGGCATTGTCCCGGAGTTGGAGCCACGCCCCGACCACGCCAGCTACCTCGCCTCATGGCTGAAGGTTCTCTCGGACGACAAGCGGGCAATCTTCGCGGCTGCGGCCCACGCGCAGCGCGCCGTCGCCTATCTGCATAGCCTGCAGCCGGCCTCCGCCGAAGATCGGGAGGCCGCGTGATGCTGCATGCTCCGACGAGCGGTCAAAAAAGGCGTCGATCGCTCCCCCCATGAGCTGCGTGTGCGGGCGGCTCTCGTTGCTAGTTGCTCCGAAGGTTCGCGGAGGTCGCTGCCGATAGGGCCGGTATGTGTCGGCCCGCTTCGTTCCTTAGGAGGATGGCGGCTGTTGCGGGGGGGCCGGGATCGTTCGGTCCCGAGGCTGAGGGTGCGGCCCTGCGGCGTCCCCTGCCCTGCCCTGCCGGAGCGAAGCTCGACGATCAGTCCGGAAGAAGGCGTGGTGGCGGGCCTGGCGCCCGGGTTTCCCCGGTGGTGGGGAGCCGTGGCGCCGGAGGGGGCGGCGGCTGTGCAGGAGAGCGGCCTGTTGCCAGCGGGTGCGGTTGCGCGGGTCGCGGGCGTGTCACGCGAGGGGGTTTGGCCGGGCCGCCCACGTCGTCCTCGATAGGGCATGTCTGACCGAAGGCCGGCGTCGCTGGCGCGGCGCCTCGCTCTTAAATGCCGGCAACGGCCGGTCGCGACTTTCTTCCCCTGGGCTTCGCCCATTCCTCGCGAGGCAACAAAGCCGCGCCTCGGCCGCCCTCCACGCTGTTCCGGCCCCGATGGGGTGCAGGCCGATCGCCTCCGGTCTGTCGACCGCCATCGAGGCCGCGATGGGCGCGGCTCGCAAACCTCAAGAGGACACGACAATGGCGACCATCGGCACCTTCACCTCCAACAGCAACGGCTTCACCGGCACGGTTCGCACGCTCGCCCTGAACGCCAAGGCTCGGATCGTCCGGGTCGAGAACCCCACCGAGAAGGGCCCGCACTTCCGCATCTACGCCGGCGCCGTCGAGCTCGGCGCGGCGTGGCAGAAGACCTCGAACGAGGGTCGCGACTACTTCTCGGTGAAGCTGGACGATCCGAGCTTCCCCGCCCCGATCTACGCCACCCTGGTCGAGGTCGAAGGCGAGAGCGACCTGCAGCTCATCTGGTCCCGCCCCAACCGCGACTGACGTCCCCAAACGGCCCCGCCAAAAGGCGGGGCCGTCGTCATTTAGACCTTCCGCCGGGCTGCGGCCGATCCAATGCTGCCAGACGTCCGGGCATGGCAAGTAGTTTCCGGGCAGCGGCGATCATCGCTTCGGCGATGGTCGGGTAGGTTTCGGCTGAACTTACCGCTATCCCCGTCGGGAACGTCACCGTCGCCTGATAGCCGTTGCCATTCGGTGTTGCAGAGAGCGTGATTTCCGACATCTCGGTCCCTCACGTCGGCGTTTGGACTTTAATGGATGCTCTGGCCCAAATCGTATGGCGAGCATTGAGGCACTCGAGCGCCACCTCAACACGATCTTGACGTCGCCCCCCGATCAGCTGGGCTCGACAGCGCCAGGATGTTAGCAACCCTCTATAATGAGGTGGACGGACTCGAACCTGCGGCAGCGGATTTGGACTAGAGCTGGCCGCAGCTTCCGACCGACTAGCTATCCGTGGAGCTCTAGATGCCGGACCAACACTAACGCTGAGTGGCGTACCGGGACCTTGCTGACGACCGAGCATCCAGCGCTAATATTGCGTCTTCCGTGTTGACTGAAGGAGAAACGCGTGGCTGAGGTGATACGAACTGAGAGTGACACAGATCATCGCTATCGAATAACTCGGACCCCGCGAGGCTTTCTGCTTTCGTCTGCGCAGAAGGGGGAAATTGGCCTGATGACGGGCCCCTCGGAATGGCTCTACAAGACCAGCGACGCGGCTGAGGCCGGTCTGGAGGTCGTCATGCTGATGAATGCGTGGTGGGGCGCTATGAGCCGCGGATATCCCGTCGGCGATCTGCCGCAGCGCTGCGAAAAAGCGAACGCAGTGCATTCTGATATTGTTGGTGCGCTAAATGACCAACCATTGATCGGTCGGGAGGTCCGAGCGCTTCGCGAACAAGAAGACCTCGCGATGGAAGATTGACCGCAAATGCCCAGCTCGATAGCCGTCTCTAGCGTTGCGAAGAAATCATATCGGCAGGACTTGAGCAAACCCACCTTCACAAAACGCAGCGTTTGCGGCGAGAGCTTGTAACAACGTCGGCTGCCAATGATTGCGATGGAAGCGACGTCGCTCTAGATCTGCCTGAACCCGCAGATAGGTGCGCACGGTCTCCGCTCCTCCTGAGGCGAAAGCCATTCGAACAGCCGTCGCCTGGCTGGTCAGGAAAATGTTGATCTCGCGCGCGTATCGATCGTTGAGCTTCAGGCGGTCGAACACGTGAGTCAGCCTCGCCCGCGTCGTCTCGTCAACGGCGGCATCTGGGTCGATATCGAAGTCGATCAGCAAGCCGCCATTCTCGATTGCAACATTGGCTCGAAGGAAGTCGACGTCTGGGATGACTTCCAGATAGGGATGGAAAAACTGTTCCTCCGCCATCGTTGCAGCCGACTTGCTCTTCGATTGGTTGCAATCGTGGCACAGCGGCACTAGGTTGCGGACATAGACAGCCAGCGGATGATAGGTCGAGCGCGGAAGATGATGGTCGAGCTCCCGCGGCGGCGAGATCCCGCAGACGGGACAGAGCTCGATCCCGCTCATCAGATTGGCGCGCACATCGGCGAGCTTTCGCCCGGTCTGCGTGAAGTCATAGCCGCTATAAATGGCCTCGCGTAGAGGTTGGGACAGCGCGATGCCCTTCAAAGCCTCTGCCGGAGCTCCACGCGCGACATCGTAGGTGTCGTATATCTCAAGGACGCGATCCACCTCCTCTGGCGTTGCGGCGTAGCCGCGAACCACGCCGCCATGATGATAAGGTGCAATCGCCTCGAGAAGCTGATTTCGTACATCCTCGCGAGACGGACACGGCAAGGTCCTCATTTCATCTGAGCTTTCCTTGCAAAGCCCGCCAAAACATAGGCCAGCGCCTGACCACTGAGACCGGGCGAGAATTGCTGATTAACTTGCTCCACGGAGTTGAAAGCTGAGATGAGCAGATCGAGCACTTCGTGAAAATCCGTCGCGGCGCTGGTGAGACCGAACGTGTCGTGGGTCAGCGTGCCCACATTTTCGCCGAACGTCTCACGCTCAGGAACAAAGACGTCAAAATGCGATCCGATGCGCCGAATGATCCTGACATGCCGTGCCAACGTTTCCTGCAAAACCACGGGCGAGTGTGTTGCGACGATCGCAAACGCGTTTCTCTCTTCCAGAACAATTCTGATGGCGCTCATTACCGCCGCGATCAGTGGCGGATGGAGATGCGTCTCCGGTTCATCGAAGAGAACCAGGGATTTGCGCGTCGTATGAGCAACCAGCGAGGCTATGACGTGAAGGGTAATCTTGTGGCCTGTGCTCCACCCAAGAAAGGCGTTTCTGGGGTTAGATCCCAAGAGTTCCATTCGACTGGCGTCTGCGACATCAGCGAACGACGCATCGGCGAGGATCGGGGCAAGAGCCGCTTCGAACAGAGCATTGTCGCCGTTGGATGCGATCTGACCCACCAAGCGGGCGAACTCGTCGGCTAATTGTTCGAGCGATTTGAGCTTGGTGGAGGCCTTTCGATCTTCGGCGCTGACCAGAGCTCGCGCATTTTCGGCCGCTGGTCGTGCGCGCGAAGACACGAGTTGCTCGCGTACTTCCGCCACGATGTCGCGCAGGCCGGCATAGACGTAGCGTCCGCCGCCCCTTTCGATATCCGAGGCGATCTGCTCGAGTTCGGTCTCGTAGAGACCCGGCACCGAGAAATTTTCAAAGGCGCTGTAGGAAATGGCAATGATGCGCATGAATCCTATCGACGCCGGTTCGAACGTCCCAACCGCCGTCATCTGAGGCGAGGCACGATCGGACGGCGAAGCGAATGCGACGCGAGCTATTCTCGAAAGGAGAGTGCTTTTGCCCGATCCGTTCCGACCGATCAGCACCATGATGCGGCGCGGCAGCAAGACTTGGCGCTTGCTCGGTCCGATCTCTCGCTTCGTTCCCACGTAGAATATCGGCGGCGGCGCATCGAAATAAAGCTGGATGGGTGTAGACCATCCGCCGGGTTGGAACGTGAAGGAGAGATTGAGGTCTGGAAGTTCGTTGGCGTTCCGGGAGTGGATCGCCGCAGCATCTGCGAGATAGCCATCCGGATCACCATTGTCGCGAAACAATGATACCCGCCATCCTTCTTCCTGGCCAAAGATAGACACTAACTGTGGGGCCGCTACAATATCGCGCAGGATTGAGAGAATCTGGTCACGGTCGGACTGCGGCAATTCGTTCAGCCGCTGATAGTAGTCTAGCGAATTTCCGACCGAACAATAGGAGGGGCCGAGGGCTTCGAACGGCTCGGTGATCTGGATGGGCTCGCCTTTTCTTTGGCCAAGCCGAAGTATCTTGACCGACCCAATCAGCAGCGGCGCCTTGCCGCCAGCCTGATGGTAGAGGTGGTAGAGGGTCTTGAATGAAAAATCGTCCCAGTTGTCCTGCTGCAGCGCGAACTTGGTCGAGAAGGCGTCGACACCCTTTCGATTGGGAGGCAGGACACTGACGACCATCTACAACGCTCCGGTCAGGCGATTTGATGCTGCGCCAGAACGTCGTCGATCCGGTGCAAACGCGCGGTCGGGCAAACGCTTCGGGCAATGTCACAGAGGTGGCGATGATGGGTGAGGTAGATGACCTGTCCGGCTTGGGCCATGTCCGCGAATAGGCGGAACGCCTCCTCCGCACGAAAATCGTCGAAGGTCTCCATGATGTCGTCGCCGACGAACGGCACGGCGCTGCGCGCCCGCACGAACTCGTGGTATCCGGCGACACGCAGAGCCAGATAGAGTTGGAACCGCGTGCCTTTCGAAAGCTCCTCGGCGGCCTTCGAGCCCCCAGACGGGGAAAGCGCGATGAGCGTCTCGCCATCCTTTCCGGGCTGGGCGGCAAGACCCGTATAGGCTCCGCGGCTGATGGTGCGGAACGCCGCCGAGGCGCGCGCCATCATGGAGCTGCGATGGCGCTCACGATAGCTGGCGAGCGCCTGCTCCGTGGCGGCGATGCCCGCACGTAGCTGCAGATAGCGCACCGCGCCGTCCTCGATTTCCAGCAGCGTCGTGCGCCGGCGCTCCTCAATGCCGGCGACCCGGGCGTCGCCGCCGATCGCCTCCAACTGGTCGATCGCCGCCGAGCGCGTTGCAAAGAGCTCGTGACAACGCTTGTCCTGATCTTCGAACCGGGCTTTGAGCTCGATCAGCTCCGCCTCCAGCGCCGGCCGATCCGCCGCATCGAGGGCAGCCTCGGCGCTGGGGAGATCAGGCGCACGCACCGCATCAAGGATCTCACGGCCGGCATCCTCGGCCTGTCCACGGAACTCGGCCCGCCGCGCGACGTCGGCAAGCTTATCCGACACCTCTGCCAGAGACACGACCTCGAAGAACCCGGTCATCCGGTGCTTCTGCTCGTCGTGGATCGCCGACGTCTCGGCAAGCGCGCGCTGCCGTCCCCTCGCCTGTTCCAGCCGCTCAATCAGCTTCGCCCGCCTGTCGCGCTCGGCACCGGCTTCCCGGACCTCGTCGCCGATGCGCTGCGCCAGTTCGAGAACCGGCACGGTTCCGACCGGGATCCCCAACGCGCCCGCGAGGCTCGCCACCTCGTCGCGAAACGCGGCCTGGTCCTTCTCCATCTTCTCGATGCGGTCGACGAGGCCTCCCCGCTTCTCGAGCGCCGGCGCGAGATCAGCAATCGCCACGAGGATCTCGCGAACGACGCCGATGGCCGGCACCTCGGCGGTATTGGCGAGCCAGCAGCCGCGGCAGGTCTCGGTCCATGCCTCGGCCCAGGCCCCCTCTCCCGCTCCTGCCTTCTCGGCCGCACGCTCGCGCAACGCGACGTCGCGCTGGCGCTCGTCCAGTTCGGCACGCAGGCGGCGCAGCTCGGCCTCGCGGTCGAGGGCCGCCTGGGCATTGGCGAGCAGCACGTCTAAGCCCGTATCGGGCTCCTGGGGCAGGCCCGCCCGACCGAGTGTGGTGCGCAGCCGTTCCGTCGCCGCACCGGCATCCAGCTGCGCGGCGCGAAGATCCTGCTCGGCGCTCCGGACCGCTTCGCGCGCGTCGAGAGCCTTTTGCCGGCGGGCAAGCCAGTCCTCGAGCGCCGGCAGGGATGGTGTAGAAGCGAGCGAAGGCGCGATTGCATGGACCGCCTCGGCAACCTCAGCGTCGAGACCATCCAAGGCACCAGCCGCACGGCCCCTGAGCTCGACGGCCCGATCGAGATCGGCCCGCGCGACGGCGAGCGCCTGCCCGCTCTGGTGCAGCTTCGCCAGCTCGGACATGTGCGAAAACCGTCCGGCGCCGATGATGTCGTCATGGCGCAGCACTGCCTCGAAGGCATCGGCCGACGCGGCATCGAGATCGCGCCGATGCACGGCCCAGGCCTGTTCGCGGCGGGCCCGGATCTCGGCAGCCTCCTGATCGGTCACGACGCCCGTCGTGGACGAAAGGCTCGCGCGCTCTGCCTCCAGGTGGCGGACTAGCGTCGTCAGCCGTTCGGTCTCGCTCTGATGCCGGGCCAGCGTGGCCTCAGCCTCGCCGCGCGCCGCCTTCCAGCGCTGCATGCTGTCGGGACCGGGGCACGGCAGGCCGACGAGATCATCCGCCGTGCCTTGCCAGGGGCGAAGCGCAGCCAGGCGATCCCCGAGCACCCCGACAGCAGCAGTGCGGGCCCGATCAGCCAGGCGATGCCGGACATGGTGATCGGCGGAGCGCATCTGCTCGACGGTGATCGCCAGCGCCGCCATCGACCGCTCCCGCTCCTGCGCAGCTTGCGAATCCACGCCGGGCTCCGGCAGCCGCGCCGCGGTCTCGCCGAGGCGACGGCGCGCCTCGATGAGTTCGCCGGCGGCGGTACGTATCGCGGCGTCGATGCCGGAGCGCGCTTCGATCAGTTCACGCAGACGGCCGACCGTCGCCGCCGTCAGGATGAGGCGGCGGGGCTCGGCCTCCCCTTCCCTCTCGATCCGCTGGAGGATTGCCGCGATCGCGAGGTCCGCCTGCCGGAGTTGCAGCCGCCTCTCGGGAATGTCCCGCTCCGCGGTCACATGGCGCGCCCGGAGTTCGCCGAGCCGTTCCACCGGTTCGCAGAGCCGCAGGGCGGCCTCGTCCACGACGATCGCCTCGATCTCATCCGCAAGGCGCCCGACGTCTTCGGCGATTGCCTGGGTCTGGACGCCGAGTTCGATCTCCTGCTTCTGAAGCCTCGGCAGCTCGCTCACCCAGCCAGGCGGGGCTTCGGGCACGTCCGCAAGCGGAGCGAGGCGCTCGCGGATGCCGCGGAGTGCCGCAAGGCGCGGCAGCGCGGCGAGATGGCGCTGGATCTCGTCCATACGCGACTGGGTGCGGGTGCGCTCGGTGACCGCCTCGTCATAATGCGCCCTGGCCCGGTCCCGGGTCTCGACGAGCCGCGCATGGTCCGACGCCAGGGTGTCGAAGCGCTCCCGCTCCGCCTTCAGTTCCGTGAGCCGCGCCTTCAGGTCCGCAAGCGCGCCGCTGCGCGCGCGATACCGATAGAACCCATCCGCCTCTCCCCTGAGATCGAGGAGCTTGTGGCTGAGATGGGCAAGGCCGGCGCTCGCGGAGAACAGCAATTGCCCGAGATCGCCCTTGCTCGCGAGGATGCTCTCGCCACCCTTCTCAAGCGTCTCGTCGTCGAGCGAGAACATGGTGCGATAGGCGTCGCGCTCGATGCCGCCGAGCTCGCCGCGGATGGCGCTTTCGGAGATCGGGCGGTCCTCGCCGTCGAGTAGGCTGTTCTGCGGCCGCTTGATGCGTGCGAACTCCCTCGTCTCGGCGCCGAACTCCAGCGCCCCGCCGATCCGCATGGTGGAATAGGGATGGAGGAAATCGAACGGGCTCTGCGTGCCGATCCCGAACAGCAGGTCGAGAAACGCCGCGAACGCCGTCGACTTGCCGGCTTCGTTCGCCCCGTAGATGACGTGCAGGTCGGGCTGTCCCTCGACCCGCTCGCCGAAATCGATGCTGCGGTCGGTGAACTTCCCGTACCGGGTGAGGTCGAGGCGGCGAAGGCGCATGTCAGGCACCTTCCCCGGCGGCCTCGAGACGCGCCATCACGCCTTCTGCGCCGTCGCGCGCCAGGCGCGCGAGCGCCTCCCTGAAGGAGGCCTCGTCGGGGCCGAAGGCGTCGCGGCATTCCTGCGGGAGCTGCGCCCTTATCTCCTCCGCCATACCGACGAGCTCGGCCTGGAAAGCGTCGGAGCCGAGGATGTCGTCCTCGATCAGGCGATGAAGTTCGGACAGCGGATCACCGGATGACTCCACCCGCCGCTCGGGCGGGCGGACTGCAATCTCCAGCTTCTCGACCCAGCAGGCCCCGATGACCGACGCCCGCTGATCGGCTTCGGTCTTCAGCAGATCAGCGTCACGACGGAGGCGCCAAGCTAAAGGCGTCGCGCCGGTCACCTGCAGGCGGGCGACGAGATGCTCGGAGCGGGCAGCGTCCCGCCCCTTCTCCAGCGCGCGCGTCACCGCCGCCACGAACTCCCGCCAGTCCTCCAGTCCGGTAGCGTCGACGGCGACCCGTTCGAACTGCGCAATGCTGGTGGAGCGCTGCTCGATGTGGACGGAGCGATCGTCATCGATGGTGACGAGCGTGACCGACTTAGCGCCGGCCTCGTTGATGTCACGCCCCTGCGGCATGCCAGGCATCACGACGGCGCCCCGTTGCTCGACGACCGAGCGCTTGTGCACATGGCCGAGCGCCCAGTAGTCGAAGCCGGTGGCTTGAAGCTCGGCGAGGCTGCATGGCGCATAGAGGTCGTGGCCGGGCGCGCCGCCGAGGCTGGTGTGCAACATGCCGATATTGACCGCCCCATCCACCACTGGCCGGTACTTGCCGAGCAGGCTTTCGGGCGCATGCGGCTGGGCGAAGCTCAAGCCGTGGATCACGATGGGGCGGCCGCCGCGCGCGCGATCGACTTCCACCGCCTCGGCACGTCCGCTGAACAGCTTGACCGATTCCGGAAGCACGAGTTCCTTGGTGATCCTTGCGAGGGCATCGTGATTTCCGCGGATGATGAAGACGCGGATGCCGGCCTCGTGCAGGCGCCGGAGCTGCTCGGCCAGGAAGCGTGCCGTCTTCATCGAGGTCTGGTCGCCATCATAGAGATCGCCGGCGATCAGCAGCGCATCGACCTGTTCGTCCAGGCACAGATCGACGATCCGCACGAAGGCGCGCCGCGTGGCATTGCCGATGAGCTCCGCAAGCTCGGGGTCGCGCAGTGCAAGTGAGCGCAGCGGGGAGTCCAGATGAATGTCCGCCGTGTGGACGAATCGATAGGCCACCGTCTCTCGCCCCTCTTTGCACCGGTACACGTGCGGAGCTTACGGGCGGATAGAAAGACGTGATATTGAAATATCGAGTTGGGAACAGGATACCCGCGGGCAACATGCGGGGCTGAGGCTTTCTATCGGGGGACGGAATGGCTGGGGAGCCGATAGATGATGTTCTGGAATGGTCAAAGAAGCTTTCGTCCTGGAAGCAGGACGCGCTGAGACGTCTGGCGATCAGCAATGAGCTTACCGCGACCGACGTCGGTGAGCTGCTTGCTCAGGTCAAATCCGCTGCCGGATTCAAACTTCCGGCCGCGCCTCCAAAAGCCGTCCCGTTCACGAAGGCTCATTTTGGAGGCGGGAAACATCAACCCGTCATTCTGAAGGGCATCGCCAACGTCGAGAACGTGAATCGGCTGGTGCCCAGGGCGTCCCTCACCTTTTGTCCGAAAGCGCTCACGATCGTTTATGGCCGGAATGGAAGCGGCAAGAGCGGTTTTGTGCGGATCCTGCGGACGGCTTGCCGGACGCGCGTCGAAAACCTGGCCAAGCTGAAGGTTCTCGCCGACGTCTATGGAGGCACTGCCGGCCCGCAGACGGCCGAGATTGTAATCGACGCCGGCGCCGGCGACACCGCGATCCCATGGACGCCCGGCACGGTCGCGTCGCCGCAGCTCATGCAGGTCTCCGTCTTCGATACGGCCTCCGCGCAGCTTTACGTCGATGGCGGGAATCAGATCCGGTTTCTCCCGTTTGGATTGGCCCTGCCTCACCGTCTCAATGCCGTTTGCATCGGCTTGAAAGAAACGTTGGATTCCGCGCGCGCAACGGAGGTCGGGAACAAGGTCAGCCTGACGGAGATCGCTTTCGCTCCACAACGCGAAACGGCAGCCCAGCGCTTCGCCAAAGCCTTGAGCAAGTCCACAACTGATGCCCAAATCGATGCGGCGACAGTGTTCGGTGCGGCAGATCAAGAGCGGCTCGACCAGATCACAGCTTCCCTATCTGCAGGTGTCGCGGCCGCTGCCGATGCTAATGCGCTCTCCAAGTGGATCGATACCCTTGCAGTGGAGTGCGAGGCCGTCGTCTCAACGCTTACCGATGCTGCGTTGGAGCAGCTTTCGAGCCTTCATGCCGCTTCGGTCGCAGCACGCCAAGCAGCCACGATCGCTGCTGGAGAATTGTTCACCGACGAGCCCCTGGCAGGTGTCGGCAGCGATACCTGGCGAGTACTCTGGGCCGCGGCGCGCGACTACTCCGTGACGGAAGCCTACCGGGGACAGATGTTTCCGGTATTGTTCGCAGACAGCGATGCGGCTGCATGCGTGTTGTGCCAGCAGCCGCTACTGCCTGATGGCGCCAGTCGTATGCAGCGCTTTCAAAAATTCATGGACGACACCCTCGACGCTGCAGCCAGAACGGCGGAGCAGGCGGTGGCCGATGCACTCGCGAATGTTCATGACCTAGCCTGTCTTGGCGCCGACGACTTCCCTGACCGGCTCGAACAGGTGCGAAAGCGGGACGCGGAACTGGCTGATGGGCTCTCGATCTTTCAGACCTCGGCGGTGAAGCGCCGCGCGAACGCAGTTGCGCGGCTGCGAGGCGAAGAGAGCGACGCGGTCCCTCGAATGATTCTGCCGATCGAGGACGTGAAGGCTTTCGCGCTCAAGCTGAAGGCGGAGAAAGATGGGCTTGCGCAGGCAGGGAATTCCGAAGAGCGAGCCAAGCTGGCTGCGGAAAAGGCAGAGCTCGAAGATCGCAAGACGCTCGCCGCAAACAAATCGAAGCTTGTCACGCGTCGGGACTTGTTGGTTATCGACGACGCCTACACGAAAGCTCTCGCTGACGTGCAGACGAGAGGAATAACGCAGCGCGCCAACGAGTTGTTGGACACGCATCTGACGACGGCGGTGGTCACGCGTTTTGATGCCGAGCGGTTGCGCTTCGACATCATGCATCTCAATGTCGGGCTGGCCCGCAAGAGCGGTCAGACCAAGGCGGAATTCGAGATAGATCCCAAGACGAAGCTGACCAAGGTGACGTCGGAGATCCTAAGCGAGGGCGAACAGCGAGCCTTGGCCCTCGCCGGATTCTTGACCGAGGTTGCCCTGACCGACGGCTCGGGGCCGATCGTGATCGATGATCCCGTTTCCTCCCTCGACCGCGACAGAAGCGCCAAAGTGGCCGAGCGGATCGCCGAGGAGGCGACGAAGCGACAGGTCATCGTGTTCACCCATGACATCATCTTCTTTAATGAACTCTGTCGTGTAGCTGACGACGCCGGAATCGAGCCCGTCACGGTTGCGCTGTTCAGCGACAAATCCGCGGCTGGTAAAGTCGATACAGCGGGGATGCCATGGAAAGGCCAAGACGTCAGCAAGCGTATAGGACGGATAAAGAACGATGCCGCGCCGCTCGCAAAACTTCATGCGATGAGCCCAGCGGAGTACGAATATCAGGTGAAGAACCTGTATGGTCGGCTGCGCGACACTTATGAGCGCGTCGTGGAACAAGTGATTTTCAGGGACATTGTTCGACGTGGAACGGACGTCATCCAGACGCAGCTGCTTCGCTACGTTCGCCTTTCGGATGCGCTAGCCATCCGCTTCCACGAGGGGATGACCCGCGCAAACACGCATAGCCATGACAATCCGGCGGCAGACACCGTCGCTGTGCCTCAGCCCCACGAGTTCGCAGCGCATATCGCGGAGCTCGAGTTCCTGATTTCCGACCTTAAGGCCGAAAGTGAAGCTGCAGAGGCCGCTCGTCCGCAGATGAAGCCGAAGAAATGAGACTAAGAATTCGCGGGGCGCAAAGTAAAGGTGCTGATCCTGCACGCCATGACCGATATGACCGAGAAGCGCCGTCTCGACGCCAGGCCCGACCGCCCGGAACCCAATCTCGATCGCTACTCGCGCCACTATTACGACGTCCATCAGATCTGGACCCATCTAGACTATGGCGTCGCGACCGCCTCGATGCTCGACCTCGCCGAAGCCTCCCGCCAGCACAAGATGCTGATGTTTCGCGCGCGGGATCATCGGTACGACCGGGCGGTGCCGGGGAGCTATCGTCTTGTCCCCACCCCGGAGATGCGTGCAAAGCTGGCAGCCGATTATGCGTGCATGTCCGCAATGATATTCGGGACACCGCCCGCCTTCGAGGAGGTGATGGCGAGCATCGAGGCGCTCGAGCGCCACCTCAACACGATCTTGACGTCGCATCCCGATCAGCCGGACCCGACAGCGCCATGAGGATGTTCGCAACCCGCGTCTGGGGCCTGGGATTTGAACGTCTGCCGATCGCGACCTTCGGATCGGCGGGCCACCTCAACCGTCTCCTCAGGCTTGCCGAACGCGGGGACCGCCTACTGTTCGTGGGCACGAAGACAGAGCGCACGCCAGACTCCCTCCAAGGGCGATTGCTGGGAATGGCGGAGATTGGATTCGAGCCGCTGCGCACGCTCGAGATCGCCACCCACGCCGACCTCGATGCCCGCGACTTCGACGAGCGCGGCAACTACAAATTTCCTCATGCGGTCGCACTGACCCGGGCATGGCACTTCGTGCCGCAGCCGATGGTGACGGACACGTTGTCCACGCAGCTGACCATGCTCGCGACGCCGGGCGTGGAAGAGCTTGAGGAGGAAGATGTACGACGTGTCCTGGCGCTCGCTGCCGAGCCGCTCGTGCTGCCCGAGCTTCCCTCTCTCCAGCGGATGCGGCAACTGAACGAGCTTCTTCGGCCGACCACCGGCCCGAAGCCAGGCGACGTCGCCTACCGCGTTGAGCACTCGGCCCAGAACCCCGCGTCAACCTATGCCCTGCGGTTCGGCAAGAGGAACGTCTTCAAGATCGGCCATGCTGAGGACGTCGACGCGCGGCTGGCAGCCGTGAACCAGCACGTCCCGGTCGAGGTGCTCAACGAGCAATGGAAGATCTTCCTGATCCAGACATGGAAGACCTCTGTTGAGGCCTATGAGATGGAGCAACGCGTGCTGAAGCGAATGGAAACAAAACGAAGCGGCTTCGAACGTGTACTGTGCTCGGATACAGAACTGCAGTCCGCGTGGACGGCCTCTCTCCTCGCCTGATTGCGGCGGTCCCACCCCAACATGGCGAAGCCGGCAAGAGACCTACCTGAATACGATCTGCGGATTTTCGACATGGACGAGCTCGAACTGGCCAAAAAGGCCGGAGTCTATTTGCAATCCTTCGCTCGCGCTCAGCAGAACGACTGGGCTGATCTGATGCAAGGAGTCAATCCGAACCAGGGTTATGGCCGGAGCGACGAGGCGCGCAAGGCATACGGCATTGCTATGGCGCTCTATGACTGGTCCGATACGAGATGGCTCAACTGCCAGTTTCCTAGAGACTACGCATCCGCGGCCGATCTGCGTGAGATGCTCGAGCTTTCGGTGAAACAGCTTGAGCACTGGCTGATGGAGCTCACACAGGCTTGGGAGGCCTGCCAACAGCGCGACCATTATCTGGAGACACTTCCCATGGTCCTGGGCGCCATTGAGAAGGCCCAGCATGGCGTCAAAGAAGCGTTGAGGCAATTGGACGGATCAAGTCCGGCGAGCGCGAACGCGGAGGCATTCCATATCATGGCTCACTTGGCGCATATCGCGGATCGTTTCGAACAGGTCCTGCTTCGCCTCAAGAAGCGCCGAGCGAACCGCGCAGCACTCGTCATGGAGGACGAGTACGACGTGCAATATCTGTTTCAATCGCTGCTTGCGCTCGAGATCGACGACATTCGCCCCGAGGAGTTTGGCGGATCGGTCGCCGGCAGCGCAGGGCGCGTGGACACCTACCTGCCCGATTATCGATGCTGCGTCGAATTCAAGATGACGCGTGCCGGCCTGGATAATGCAACGCTGAGGAAGCAGATAGCGGACGACTTCGTCCTCTACGGTGCTGATGACCGTTATGATTTTCTGTTTGTTTTCGTCCACGACCCTCAAAAACTCATCACCAATCCAGTCGCCTTTGAAAAGGATATGTCCGTTCCCCGAACTGGTCTAAAGCAGGTCGTCGTATCGATCCGGTAACCCAGCGTTGAGGTCGGCGACGAAAGTCTGGGAAGAGTGGCTGCCGCGCAGATCCAGGTCCAGCGCGGCTCTCGCTGAACGATAGGTGCTCAAGGATGCGGTCCGATCAGTCTGATGCCACGGATCTGGTGGCGGTTTCCGCCACGCTCGTCGCGGCCTATGTTTCCAATAATTCCGTGCCGGCAGCCGAACTGCCGAAATTGATCCATGACATTCACGGTGCCCTCCGGTCGTTGGGCACAACAGCGTCGACTGAGCCGGAGAAGAAGCCTGAGCCCGCGGTATCGGTGCGCAAGTCCGTGACGTCGGATTTCATCATCTGCCTGGAGGACGGCAAGAAATTCAAATCGCTGAAACGACATCTCCGCATACAGTATGGTCTGACGCCTGCCGAGTACCGTCAGAAATGGAACCTTCCCGCCGACTATCCGATGGTCGCGCCAAGCTATGCGGAAGCCCGTTCGGCGTTGGCGAAGGCGTCAGGCCTTGGCCAGCTGCGCAAGGCGGTTGCGCCAGTTCCGGAACCCGTCGTTGCGTCCTCACCCTCAGTGATGGAGAAGCCGAAGCGCACCCCGCGCACTAAGGCAAGCGCGCCGATCGCCGTTGCGGCCGCGCCAGAGACGGCCCCGGCAAAGCGCACCCCGCGTAAGACGAAATCCGTTGCCGAGCCCGTTGCACAGCCCGCTGCCAAGCCCAAGAGGGCACGCAGGGCCGCCGAACCTACCGGCTGATGATCATGGCGTAGCCGGAGACATCAACACCGGCTATGCGATCCGCGTGACAGGCCCCGGCAGGCTCATGCTCAGCTCGCGGCGCCGGTGTCGACGCGACGGACGTCGGGGAAACGCTTCGTCCCGGCTCGAGGAACCCCGTGGCGGGCACGGCAGCCTGCCGTCGAAGCGACATCGCTCGGACCGTCATGCTTGGGAGGGGGAGACTTGCGATCAGTTATTCCAATCATCGAGCAGCTAGACCGCGCCCTGAGCGAGCTGGCCATCAATCATCCGCTCAATGGCCGCATCGCTCTGATCCTCGTCGACAACGGCCTGGAGCTGATGTGCCAGCTGAATTGCACTGATCTCTTATCCGACGTCCGCCGCCGAAGCCCGCGCGGGCTGACCCAGGAACAAAGGAATGACGCGCGGGGACGCGCCTTCGACAGGAAAGTCGGGCTCCTCGTACCCCTCCGGCGAGGGCCGCCTTGCGGAGGTTGCGCGATGACGTGAAGTCCTAGGGGTAATCCTAGGAGTAGTCATATGTCCCTTTCGCGAGTGGAGGTGATCACCTCGGTAGAGCGGCGTCGA